>NZ_JAFMNJ010000051.1:0-8879 GCF_017859255.1 Vulcanococcus sp. DEBay_Sum29NL08_54 | reverse complement strand
GCCGTCACGGTTAGTCGGCACGTAGAAGGACGTTTTTAGTGCTTGGGAGTTCTAATAAAACTCCATCTAATCCAGTCCTAGACAGTGTTCTCAAGGACTCAATAGACAGGTACACCAAAACAGGTAGACAAGTAAGTCCACTCGGCGTAATAGACGGAAACCGGATCGCTGAGCGGCATCTGAACGCCCGCTGGTATGGATCGCCGCTGCTGCTGGTATGCACAGGTCAGTTGGAGCCTGAGGCAGGTCTAGGCAGGTCCTGAGTCCCGCACAAAACGTTCAGCCGGTTACAAACGGCACATCACCGCCGAAGCGGCTGCCGGATCATCTGTTCACGACCTCCGGGTCGGGACTGAGGGAGATGAGGAGGGGTCGCCAACACCCCTTCTTTTTTTGTCCGCCTGACCACTGCTGGGTTGCTTGAGCAGGCGCTGCTGCCATTCCTGCTCCAGCTGGTCTAGGCGGGTGAGCACGGCTGGGTTCATTGGAGGGTCGCCCAGTTACCGGCTAACGCTGGCACTAGATCTAGTGGTGGTGCGAGCTAATGCCAGCAAACGGACACCCCCCTACGGGGCAAGTGGAGTCATTGCTGGTATGTGAAGTAGGCCATGGCTCAGGAGTGCTGACTTGACCGTAGGCGCCCTCGGCAGCTTGCGCCGGGGCAATAAAAAAGGGGGTTGCCACACCCCCTTGAGAATCTCCCTTGCCCGACCCGAAGGTCGTGGGTGAATGATGCGCTGCCTCAAGGCTTTGAACTGTTGCTCTTGTAACGCTCTGCGCTCTCTGTGGGCTCCCGCTGACAGGGTTGGGTGATCAAAACAACCGTTTGGCCATGACTTCAACGGGCCGCGCTGTGCGCTTGATCGTGTTGATCCTGTTGCTGGCCCTTGGGGTGGTGATGTGTACCTGGCTCGGGGATGGTCCGCCCCCTGTGAACAACACAGAGACGGATGAAGCAATGCCTGCGCTGCAGGCCCAATAGTTCTGATCGCCCTGGACAACCTGCCTGGCTTGCGTAACGATTAAGACCGAACTTCTTGGTTTGGCGGCAAAGCAAAGCAATGCCCACTCCAAAGCGTTGGCAAGCGGTTTGAGTTGATGGAGATCCTGATCCATCTCCCTGCCGTGATGGTCGCTGCTTCGGCGGCTTTCATGGGCTACTCCTATTACTCCGCGGCCGTCCAGCGGGCAGCCAAGCGGGAGCGACTGCGTCAGCCGGGCTATTCCCAGGTCGTGGGCTTCTCGCCTCGAACCCTGGATCCGCAGCGCTCCGATCTGGAGCAGCCTCGCGATTGGGACGTGGCCGCATGAGTCAGCGCTGGCCTTGGCTCGTGCTGTTGCTCTTGGGGACCCTTGCTGCCGTGGTGGCCTGGTTCTGGGTGGACCACCGCCAGGTCTGTGCCCGCTGGGCCTCGATGCAGCTGACAGATGCCGAGGCGATGCAGCAATTGCGCCTGAAGCCTGGCCGCTACAACGCCTATTCCACGGTTCTTGGCTACTGCCGTTACTACCGAGCGGGCTCAGGCCAGCAGCAGTAACCCCAGGGCGGCCAGGGCCGCACTGATCAGCCAGAACCCAACGACAACCTGCTGTTCGGCTGCTCCGCCCAGTTCGAAGTGGTGATGCAAGGGCGCCATGCGGAAGACCCGCCTGCCGACTCCATCGGGGCCTTTGGTGGCTTTGAAGACCCAGACCTGAACGATCACCGAGAGGGACTCCGCCAGGAAGATTCCCCCCATCAAGAGCAGGGCCCAAAGGCTGTCGCTCAGCAGCGCGACGGCCGCGAGGGCGGCGCCCATCGCCAGGGAGCCGGTGTCTCCCATGAACACCCGTGCCGGGTGTCGATTGAACAGCAGAAAGCCCAGCCAGCAGCCGGCCATGGCGGCGGAGAAGGCGGCCAGGGCGGGGTCCCCCTGGTTTCCCCTCAGCATCAGCTGGACCCCCATGCCGCTGAAGACGATGGCTCCGCATCCGGCCGCCAGGCCATCGAGGCCATCGGTGAGGTTGGTGGCGTTGCTCTCCGCCAGAAAGACAAACAATCCCAGGGGCCAGATCAAGAGGCCCAGCGGCAGGATCCAGCCCAGGGGCAGGGCGATGCTGTCTGTGATCAGTTCATGCCAAGCGGCCCAAGCGAGGAAGCCGCCGGCACTGAGGGCCTGCAGGAGCAGCTTGCCGCTGGGGGAGAGGCCGGTGTTGTGGCGCTTGGTCAAGCTGCGCCAGTCATCGAATCCGCCGATGGCCATGTAGGCCAGGGTGATGGCCGCGACTCCGGGTAGGCGCAGGTCGCTGGGGGCAATCAGCCCACCGATCAGGACGCCGACAGGCACCACCAGCAGTCCACCCATGGTCGGGGTGCCCGCTTTGCTGAGGTGGCTCTGCGGCCCCTCCTGGCGGATGACCTGGCCGAGCTTGAGGTTCCGCAGGCGCGGCACACCCCAGGCGCAGACCACCGCGCTGATCGCTGCGGCCACGAGTAGGGGCACGGTGAGCTGCGGCGTCCGCGTGAACCAGTCGCAGCCGGCACAGACCCCAAGCAGCAACAAGCCCAGCAGCAGCGCCAGTTGGCGGCTGTTGCTGGGCATCGAGGCGATGAGCCTGCTGGTGGAGACCACAGAGGTGGGGGGAATCAGTCCTCCCAGTTTTCCTCGTTTTGCTCGTCGTCGGCCTTGTAGTCCTCTTTCTCGCCCATCAGTGCGGAGAGTTCTTCTTCTTCCACGGTGCTGACGTCGCTGGTGGCGGCTTCCTCATCGACCACCAGGCGGCCGCTGGTCTCGAGCCAGCTCAACAGGTCGGGCTCTTCCCGCAGGGGCAGCACCGGGGCGGGTTCGCTGCGGCCGTAACGGGTCAGCGAGGGGTTAATGCCATCCAGCTGGGAGAGGCTGGTGCTGAGGTTGCTGCTCATCGCGTGAGGCCCGTCGGACGTCGGTGTACAGGTTTGCCGGGTTCGTAGCTACCCAGCTGGCGCCAATCCGCCATCCTATCTGAGACTCTCCCCAAGGCTCTTATGACATGGCGGCTGTGGCCGGCTTGGGGTGCAGCCCTGGCCATCAGTGCGGGCTTGGTCTGGGCCGGGAAGCGTTGGAGCACGCCCCTGCTGGAGCAGTCCTGGGCCCTCGCGCGGCCTGAGCTGGCAGCGGTTCTGGCCTTGGCCCTGGTGCTGGTTCCGCCTTTGGGCATGGCCGGTTGGCTGGCCTTCCAGATGATCCGCCACCGCGACAGTGGAGAATCGATCGATTGCGCGCATGGAGAGCGTTGATGGGCCGGGCCAAGAAGGCTGTGCTGGCGTATTCCGGTGGTGTGGATACCAGCGTCTGTATTCCCTATCTCAAGAACGAGTGGGGCGTGGAGGAGGTCATTACCTTCGCTGCGGATCTGGGACAGGGGGATGAGCTTGAGCCCATCCGTCAGAAGGCTCTGGACTCCGGTGCTAGCCAGTCGATCGTGGGTGACCTGATCGAGCCGTTCATCCGTGATTTCGCCTTCCCGGCGATCCGGGCCAACGCCCTCTACGAAGGTCGCTATCCCCTCTCCACGGCCCTGGCGCGTCCTCTGATCGCCCGCCGCCTGGTGGAGATTGCCCGCGAAGTCGGTGCGGATGCCGTGGCCCATGGCTGCACGGGCAAGGGCAACGACCAGGTGCGCTTCGACGTGGCGATCGGCGCCCTGGCGCCGGATTTGAAGGTCCTGACTCCGGCGCGGGAATGGGGCATGAGCCGTGAGGAGACGATCGCCTACGGCGAGCGTTGCGGGATCCCTTCCCCGGTGAGCAAGAAGTCGCCCTATTCGATCGACCTCAACCTGCTGGGTCGCTCGATTGAGGCCGGACCTCTGGAGGATCCCAACGTGGAACCCCCTGAGGAGATCTATGCCCTCACCGTCAGCGTGGAGGCGGCCCCGGAGCAGGCCCAGGTGGTGGAGATCGGCTTCGAGAACGGCAATCCCGTCAGCATCGATGGCGAGCGCCTGGATCCCGTCAGCCTGATCCGCCGCGCCAATGCCCTGGCCGGCAGCCACGGCTATGGCCGTCTCGACATGATCGAGAACCGCGTGGTGGGGATCAAGAGCCGTGAGATTTACGAAACCCCCGGTTTGCTGCTGCTGATCAAGGCCCACCAGGAACTGGAGAGCCTGACCCTGGCGGCGGACGTGCTGCGCAGCAAGCGTCAGCTGGAGCAGCAGTGGGCCGATGTGGTCTACCAAGGCCTTTGGTACGGCCCGTTGAAGGATGCGCTGGATGGCTTCATCGATCGCACCCAGCGCACCGTCAACGGCACGGTCAAGGTGAAGCTGCACAAGGGCAACGCCACCGTCGTCGGCCGCAGCAGCGCCAACAGCCTCTACGTGCCTGACATGGCCACCTACGACGCCGGGGATCAGTTCGATCACCGCGCCGCCGAGGGCTTCATCTACGTCTGGGGTCTGCCGACCCGTCTCTGGGCGAACAGCCAGCGCTAGGGCCTGCTTCAGGCCGCCACTGACGGGTCCTGGTTCTGGGGCCAGAGCGCCCGCACCCGGGATCCCATCCGCGGCTGCGCCGGCTGCAGTGGAAGAACCAGGGGCTCCTCCCGCTGGGAGCCCTGCTGGAGCCGTTCGTTGTCGGCGCTCAAGAGCCGCTGGCGCTCAAGGATTGGCTCGAGCCGCTGGCTGAACTTCCGCTCAAAAATGCCGGGCAACTCCGCCAGCAGGGCCTCCAGTTCGGCGATCTGCTCCTGTGCGCGCTCCAGCTCCTGTTGGCTTTTGGCCAAGGCCGCCTGCAGGTCTTGGTGCTCCAACGGCTGGTCAATAAAAAACCTCCTGGAACCTAACCAAGGCTCCAGGAGGGAACAAGGGGCGAGATGCCTTTCGAGATCAGGCGTCTGCGGTCTGCAGAGCGGCTTCGTCGCTGGTGGCCTGGGGTGCAGGGCCGCTGCGGGGAGCGGGCAGGGGGCCGTCCTGCTTGACGGTCAGGTAGCGGATCACGTCTTCGCTCAGGCGCATGGCCTTCTCGAGAGCTGCCACCTGTTGGCCGTCGCCGTTGTGGGCCAGCTGCACGTAGATGCCTTCCTTGTGCTTGGCAATGGTGTAGGCCAGGCGGCGCTTGCCGCGCATCTGGCAATCCAGAACCTCAGCACCGGCTTCGGTGACGAGATCGCGGTACTTGGTGATATGGGTTTCCACCTCTTCCTCCGGGATGTCCGGACGAAGGATGTACATCGTTTCGTAGTAGGGCTGCGACATGGCTTACGCGATCCGACGTGGACGCCGAAAGGGACGGTGGCTGATGGGGTGGGGGTGAGCCCGGTTCATCAGCGGCGGATCGTCCACCCTACAGCTGCATGCGAACCGCTTCAGACAGGCTGGGGATGTCGGCTTCCTTGCCGCGCAGGCACTGGATGATCCCGAACAGCACCAGCACGAGCATCCCCAGGAAGACGGTGTTGGCCAGGGTCCGCACCGCAAAGTTCCCGCCCAGGGGGGCGAGCAGCAGGTTGAACGCCAGGGACAGCACGATCAGGATGATGTCCAGCAGGATGGCCTGCAGGGCGTTGAAGCGGATGAAGTAGGGGACCCGCTGGTTGCGCACCACGCCCAGAAAGAGCACCAAAAACAGGATGAACCCGCCGAAGGGAATGGCCTGCTCGATCAGCACCAGCGGCAGGGCCGGCAGGCTCAACCACTGCAGAACAGGAAACAGGCTCGTCAGGGAGCGCCCGAAGGGCAGACCATCGCTCCAGGGCAGGAGATAGGTCAGCAAGGCCAGAAGCCGCTGCCAACTGGGGATCGTCATCGCACTCCGTCGCCTTGGGTGTGACGTTAGAGCTGGCGCAGGGCGGCCTGGTGCATGACCTCGACGGGCACCTCGCTCCTGCCGCTCCAGAGGCGCAGGGAGGCGGCCCCCTGCTCCACCAGCATGCGCAGGCCATCCAGGCTGCGGCAGCCTTTGGCCGTTGCCCGCTGCAGCAGCGCGGTCGGCCGAGGTGTGTAGATCAAGTCGTAGACCCAGGCTTCGGCTGAAAGCGCCGCGAGTTCGCTGTCACTGAGGGGGCAGGCCTGGGCGGCGGCGGGGTCCGTGGCCGAGGCCATGCCCACGGGCGTGGTGTTCACCAGCAGATCCGCCTGGGCGAGGGTTGCGGCGATTCCGCTGTCCCAGCTGAGGGTGCTGAGTTGGGGCGCCCAGCTCCGGCAGTCCGCCTGGAAGGCCTCGAGGGCTTCCGGCCGTCGCCCGGCCAGAACGATCTCGGCAAAGCCCAGCTCCACCAGGCCGGCGACGACGGCGCGGGCACTGCCGCCGCAGCCGAGCACCAGCGCCCGCTTGCTGCTCCAGCTGACCTCCCGCAGCGGCGCGCAGAAGCCTTCCACATCGGTGTTGGTGCCAAGCCAGCCGCCCCCCTGGCGTGGCACCAGGGTGTTGACGGCCCCCAGGCGCTCGGCCAGGGGGCTCAGCTCGCTGCAGAGCGGCGCCACGGCCTGCTTGTGGGGAATGGTGACGTTGAGGCCGCGGCAGCCCATCGCTTCGAGGGCCTGGATAACGGTGCCCAGCTCAGCCGTTGGCGCGGGTAGGGCCAGGTAGGCCCAGTCCAGGCCCATGGCCTCGAGTGCCGCGTTGTGCATCACCGGCGAAAGGGAGTGGCGCACCGGATCGCCCAGTACCCCCACAAGCGCGGTGCTGCCTTGGATTCGGGCCTCGGCGTTCACGGTGGTTCGGGCACTGTTCGGCAACCACACCTAGCCCCACCCGGGTGCCGCTGCAGAGGATGTCTGCAGTTCAGAGGTCACCCATGGGCAAGGTTGTCGGTATCGACCTTGGCACCACCAACAGTTGCGTGTCAGTCATGGAGGGCGGCAAGCCCACCGTGATTGCCAATGCCGAGGGCTTCCGCACCACGCCCTCCGTGGTGGCATACACCAAAAACCAGGATCAGCTGGTGGGTCAAATCGCCAAGCGCCAGGCGGTGATGAACCCGGAAAACACCTTCTATTCCGTCAAGCGTTTCATCGGACGCCGGGTGGACGAGGTGAACGAAGAGTCCAAGGAAGTGAGCTACGGCGTCGAGAAGGCCGGCTCCAACGTCAAGGTCAAGTGCCCCGTCCTCAACAAGCAATTTGCTCCTGAGGAAGTCAGCGCTCAGGTCCTGCGCAAGCTGGCCGAAGACGCCGGTAAGTACCTCGGCGAGACCGTGACCCAAGCGGTCATCACCGTTCCCGCCTACTTCAACGACTCCCAGCGCCAGGCCACCAAGGACGCCGGCAAGATCGCTGGCCTTGAGGTGCTGCGCATCATCAACGAGCCCACCGCGGCTGCCCTGGCCTACGGCCTGGACAAGAAGAGCAACGAGAAAATCCTGGTCTTCGACCTGGGCGGCGGCACCTTCGACGTGTCCGTTCTCGAGGTGGGCGACGGTGTCTTTGAGGTGCTCTCCACCTCGGGCGACACCCACCTGGGCGGTGATGACTTCGACAAGGTGATCGTTGATCACCTGGCCGACACCTTCAAGTCCAACGAAGGCATCGATCTGCGCAGTGACAAGCAGGCCCTGCAGCGCCTGACCGAGGCCGCTGAGAAAGCCAAGATCGAGCTCTCCAGCGCGACCCAAAGCGAGATCAACCTGCCGTTCATCACGGCAACCCCCGAGGGCCCCAAGCACCTCGACCTGACCCTCACCCGGGCCAAGTTCGAAGAGCTGGCCTCCAAGCTGATCGACCGTTGCCGCGTGCCCGTCGAGCAGGCCCTGAAGGACGCCAAGCTCGCCTCCTCCGAGCTGGATGAGGTGGTGATGGTGGGCGGTTCCACCCGCATCCCCGCGGTCCTCGAGCTGGTGAAGCGCGTCACCGGGAAGTCCCCCAACCAAACCGTGAACCCCGATGAGGTGGTGGCCGTGGGTGCCGCCATTCAGGGCGGTGTGCTCGCCGGTGAGGTCAAGGACATCCTTCTGCTGGACGTCACTCCCCTGTCCCTGGGTGTGGAAACCCTGGGCGGTGTGATGACCAAGATGATTCCCCGGAACACCACCATCCCGACCAAGAAGTCGGAGACCTACTCCACCGCTGTGGACGGTCAGACCAACGTCGAGATCCACGTGCTCCAGGGCGAGCGCGAGATGGCCAGCGACAACAAGTCGCTTGGAACCTTCCGCCTCGATGGCATCCCCCCTGCCCCCCGTGGCGTGCCCCAGATCGAAGTCACCTTCGACATCGACGCCAACGGCATCCTGAGCGTCACCGCCAAGGACAAGGGCAGCGGTAAGGAGCAGAGCATCTCCATCACCGGCGCCTCCACCCTCAGCGACAACGAGGTGGAGAAGATGGTCAAGGACGCCGAGGCCAACGCCAGCGCCGACAAGGAGAAGCGCGAGCGGATCGACGTGAAGAACCAGGCCGAAACCCTGGTGTATCAAGCCGAGAAGCAGCTGGGCGAACTGGGCGACAAGGTGGGTGCCGAGGACAAGGCCAAGGTCGAGTCCTCCTCCGCCAAGCTCAAGGAAGCCATCGAGAAGGACGACTTCGACACGATGAAGTCCGAGCTCGAGACCCTGCAGCAGGCCCTCTACGCCGCCGGTGCCGCCGTCTACCAGCAGGCCGCTGGTGCGGAAGGCGCTGCCGCTGGTGCACCTGGTGCTGATGCTGGTGCCGCCGGCGATGACGTGATCGACGCCGAGTTCACCGAGTCCAAGTGATTCAGCGCTCACGCCCGTGAGCCATGACCCCCGGCTTCGGCCGGGGGTTTTTTGTGTCTTGAAGCCCTTCAGCAAAAAAGCCCCTCTCCAAGCGGAGAGGGGCTTTGGGGATTAGACGCTTCGGGTCTTATTCACCGATGCTGGCGACGGCGGCCCGTGCTTTTTGGAGGACGTTGGCCGGCAGGCTCACGTAGCCCAGGGCCGGGGCATTGGCCTGAGCCGCAT
>NZ_JAFMNJ010000050.1:0-8889 GCF_017859255.1 Vulcanococcus sp. DEBay_Sum29NL08_54 | reverse complement strand
CTCTGGATCTGTCAAGCGGAATTGACGCACAAACGGCAGCAGGGCCCAGTCCGCGAGCCTCGCCCGCGCGCCCAGCAGCCAACCCCCAAGCTGGAGGCGCTGCTGCCACTCGCGCAGGACCGCCAGGGACGCCGAGCGGTGCTCCAGGCGGTCGACATCGGCGTAGCGATCGGGGTACTTGAAGCGATCTAAGTGCCGCTTAAAGGGACCATCGTTCTGAGCCAGCAAGGCCGCGGTCTCAGCCCCGTCCCCCTCCAACCAACCCAGGGGATCGCACTGCTCCAGAGCCCAGCGCATGATCTCGAGGCTCTCCTCGAGCACCGGACCACCCGGTTGCACCAAGACCGGCACGGTTCCCTTTGGCGAAGCCTCCAGCAGCTCCGGAGCCTTGGCCTTCAGGGCCACCTCCCGCAGCTCAACCTCCAGGCCCGCCGCGGCCAGGGCCAGGCGAGCGCGCATCGCGTAGGGGCAGCGGCGAAAGCTGTAGAGAACCGGACCCATGCGCCCTAGCCGAGATGCCGCTGTCCGCGCTCCCGGGCCAGCTGCATCTGACGCTGGCGTTCAGCAAAGCGCTGGCGATCGCTGTCCGTAAAGCGCTCAATGCAGTGGGGACAGCTGATGCCTTCGCGGTAGCTCGGCTGCAGGCGCTGCTCAGGGGAGACGGGTAGGCCGCAGGCATGGCAGAGGCTGTAGCTGCCGGGCTCGAGCTGGTGGTTCACGCTCACCCGCTGGTCAAAGACGTAGCACTCCCCTTGCCAGCTGCTGTCCTCCTCGGGGATCTCCTCGAGGTAACGCAGGATCCCGCCCTGCAGGTGATGCACATTCTCAAAGCCCTGCTGCAGCAGATAGGCGGTGCTCTTCTCGCAGCGAATCCCGCCGGTGCAGAACATGGCGATCGCCTTCGGTTGCCTCTGCTCCACCAGGGGCCGCAGGGTCTCCTCCACCCAGGCGGGGAACTCGCGAAAGCTGTCGGTGCCGGGATCGATCGCGCCGGTGAAGCTGCCCACCTCCACTTCGTAGCGGTTGCGGGTGTCCACCACCAAGGTCTCTGGATCGGCAATCAGCGCATCCCACTGAGCTGGCGGGACATAGGTCCCCACCTGCTCGGCTGGCTTCACCGTGGGGCAGCCCATGGTGACGATCTCGCGCTTAAGCCGCACCTTCAGGCGATGGAAGGTCTGCTGCTCGGCGCGGCTGAACTTGGCCTCCAGCCCCCCGAGTCCGGGCAACTGGCGCAGCCGCTCCAGCACGGCCTGAACGCCCGCATCTGGACCGCTGATGGTGCCGTTGACCCCTTCTTCAGCCAGCAGGATCGTGCCGAGGACCGCTTCTTGCTCGGCCAAAGCCCTGAGCTCCTGCTGCAACCCAGGCAGGTCCTCCATGGCGGTGAAGCCATAGAAGGCCATCACCAAGGTGCTCACGCCGGCACCTGCTCCTGCCAGGGGTTCACGCCCGCCAGGGCCAACAACTGTTGGTCGGCCTCCACATCGGGATTCCCCGTGGTGAGCAGGGTCTCGCCATAGAAGATCGAATCCGCACCCGCCAGTAGGCAGAGGACCTGTCCCTCGCGGCTCATGGTTTCGCGGCCAGCGCTGAGGCGCACGCGGCTATGGGGCATCAGGATCCGGGCCACCGCCACCATCCGCACCAGATCAAGGGGATCCACAGCGGGCTGCTCCTCCAGGGGGGTGCCCTCCACCGCCACCAGGGCGTTGATGGGCACGCTCTCGGGATGGGGGTTCATCGAAGCCAGCACCTGCAGTAGCGAGGCGCGGTCGGTGAGGCTCTCGCCCATGCCGATGATGCCGCCGCAGCACATCGAGATGCCTGCCTTGCGCACCCGAGCCAAGGTCTCGAGGCGCTC
This sequence comes from Vulcanococcus sp. DEBay_Sum29NL08_54, assembly GCF_017859255.1. NCBI lineage: Bacteria > Bacillati > Cyanobacteriota > Cyanophyceae > Synechococcales > Synechococcaceae > Vulcanococcus > Vulcanococcus sp. DEBay_Sum29NL08_54. Next base: position 7,025 of record NZ_JAFMNJ010000050.1, on the reverse strand, counting down.
TTCGTAGGTGCGGGTGGTGATGATCCGGTCGTAGTGCTCTGGGCTGGTGTCGAGGTTGTGGTTGTAGGAGGTCAGGCCTGCCTCGGCCAGGCGGGCGGCCTGGCTGTCCGTCAGCATCCCGGCGGTGACGCAGGCCTCCATCCCCAGCTCCCGGACACCCCGCACCATCGACAACATCGCCTCAAAAGGCGCCCCGTCGCGGATATCTCTCCAGGCCCAACCCATGCAGAAGCGATGGGCACCGGCCTCCTTGGCCGCCCGAGCCCGGGCCAAGACGGGCTCCACCTCCAGCTCCGGTTGCCCCGTGACATCGCTGCTGTTGTGCATCGACTGCGGGCAGTAGGCGCAGTCCTCTTCGCAGCCGCCGGTTTTGACGCTCAACAGGGAGGCCAGCTGGACGCGATACCCCGGGTTGGCCTCGCGGTGAACCGCCTGGGCCTGCCAGAGCAGGTCCATCAAGGGCAACTCCAGGAGCGCCTGAATCTCAGAGGTGCTCCAGTCATGGCGCACCGAAACGGAAGAGGAGGTCACGCGATTAGGAGGAGACGGAGGCCACGCCACCAAAGCGACGTTGGCGGTTCTGGAAATCCATCAAGGCGCTCACCAGGGCCGTTTCATCGAAATCGGGCCAGAGAACATCCGTGATGTGCAGCTCGGCGTAGGCCAGTTGCCAGAGCAGGAAATTGCTGATGCGTTGCTCGCCGCTGGTGCGAATCAACAGGTCTGGATCCGGCTCCCCGGCAGTGAGGAGCTTGGAGGCAAAGGCCTGCTCATCAATCGAGTCAGGATCCCGTTCACCACTAGCCACCTCTTGCGCAAGCAGCCGCGCCGCGCGCACCAACTCGCGGCGACCGCCGTAGTTGGTGCAGACATTGAAACGAATGCCGGTGTTGGAGGCGGTGCGGTCCGTGGCGTCCTGGATCAGCTGTTGCAGTCCCTCGGGAAGCTGCTCGAGATCGCCCAGGAAGCGAATGCGCACCTGCTCCTGCTCCAGCGCCTTCAGCTCCTTGGCGAGGACCCGCTCAAACAGGGTCATCAAGAAGCTGACCTCCTCGCCAGGGCGGTTCCAGTTCTCGGTGGAGAAGGCGTAGGCCGTCAGCGAGCCAATGCCCCAGTCACTGCAGAGGCGCAGGGTGCGCTTTAAGGCTTCCACCCCTTCCCGGTGCCCCATCACCCGGGGAAGTTTCCGCTGCCCGGCCCAACGGCCATTGCCGTCCATGATCACCGCGACATGGGCCGGCAGCCGGCCCGGGTCAAGCCCAGGCGGGAGGGCGCAGCGCGAGGGCCTGTTCCCTTCGACAGTTAAGGCAGTCGTCAGGGAACGACTCATGCGAGAGGTTCGGACGAATCTACGGACACGCTACGACCCGCAGATTTACCAGAGGATTTCGGGGCCTGAGCCAGTGCTTCGCTCAGCAATTCCTGCAGGCGCGAGCTCGTGATCGGACGCTCCAGGCGCCCCTGCTTGGCCAGCGACAAGGTGCCGGTCTCCTCCGACACCACGATGCAGAGACAGCGATCGAAGCGCTCGGTGATCCCCAGGGCCGCCAGATGGCGGGTGCCATAGCGATTCAGTCCCTGGCGGGAGAGGGGCAGGATCACCCCCGCCGAGAGGATCCGATTGCCTTTGACCAGCACCGCCCCGTCATGGAGCGGGGTGTCGATCGCAAAGAGATTCAGGAGCAGATCGACTGAGAGCTGAGCATCCAGGGCGATGCCGGGGTTGAGGAAGTCCTCTGGGCGCAGATCACTGCCCAGATCCAGGACGATCAATCCACCACGACGGATCTGGGAGAGGCGCCCCGCGGCCTCACTGAGCACACCAACGGAACTCGAGGCGAGCTTGTCGGCCCGTTGGCTGCCAAAGAGAACATCCAGCCGACCAGTCCCCAGCAGCTCCATCAGGCGCCGCAGTTCCCCTTGCCAGAGGATGGCCAGGGCCAAACTGCAGGCCATGACCAGGGCATCCACCAGCTTGCTGGTGAGCGGCAGGTTGGCGTAGCGCTGAACCACCCAGGCCAGAGCCACCAAGGTGAGGTAGCCCCGCAGTAACCAGAGGGTCCGCGGCTCGTTCACCCGAGCCAGGATGACCATGCCAAGGGCGGTGGCCAACAGGAGATCCAGCACGAAGCCCAGCTGGATTCCCCCGATCAACCCGAGCACCCTTGCTCTATTCGCTGAGGGTCAGACTACCGGCCGAAGGCGTTCCGGCAGAACGTCGTAGCGCAGCAGTTCCTCTGGCAACTCCCGGCGTTGCACCAGCTCCGCCATGCCGTCATGCACCATCACCGCTGCAGGGCGAGGGATGCGGTTGTAGTTCGAAGCCATCGAGGCGTTGTAAGCGCCGGTGGCAAAGACTGCCAAAACATCACCTGCCTGGGCCGGAGGAAGGGCCAAGTCCTTCAGCAGCACGTCTCCGGATTCGCAGTGCTTACCCGCCAGGGTGACGGTGTCACTGGCTTCCGCCTCAGGGCGGTCAGCCAAAACGGCGGTGTAGAGCGATTGATAGGTGATCGGACGGGGGTTATCGCTCATCCCGCCATCAACGGAGAGATAGGTGCGGATCCCAGGGATCTCCTTGCGGCTGCCAACGCTGTAGAGGGTCACCCCAGCCGTGGCCACCAGGGAGCGACCGGGCTCGCAGAGAAGCCGCGGCAGATCCAGTCCCCGCTCCTGGCAGGCACCGGCAACGGCCTCGGCCACGGTGCGGACCCATTCGTCGATGGACGGCGGATCATCGGATTCGACATATCGGATCCCAAGACCACCACCGACGTTCAGGTCCGAGACGGGATGGCCGAGTTCGCGCGCCAACTTCAGGGCGTCGGCCATCACCGCTGCCAAATCGCGGTGGGGCTGCAGTTCAAAAATCTGAGAGCCGATGTGGGCGTGGAGGCCGCTGACCAACGCCCAGCTGCAGCCCTGAAGGTGCCGCAGAACAGGCTCGAGCTGGTCGGGATCAAACCCGAATTTGCTGTCGAGGTGCCCGGTGCGGATGTACTCGTGGGTGTGGCACTCGATCCCAGGGGTGAAGCGCAGCATCAGGCGCACCGGCTGGCTCAAGCCCAGGGACGCCAAGAGCTCGAGATCCGACCAGTTGTCCGCCACCACGGTGACGCCCAAGTCGGCCGCCAACTGGAGCTCTTCCAGGCTCTTGTTGTTGCCGTGAAAGACAATGCGCTCAGGAGGCATCCCCCCCTGAACCGCCGTCAGCAACTCGCCCGCCGAGACCGCATCGAGGCCGAGCCCCTCGGAGGCGACCACAGCGGTGATGGCCAGGCTGCTGTTGGCCTTCGAGGCGTAAAGCGCCAGGGCCGAACCGGGGTAATGGGACGCCAGCGCCTTGCGGTAGGCCTGGGCATTGCCGCGAAGGGTGGCCTCATCCAGCACATACAACGGTGTGCCGTAGCGGCGAGCCAGATCACTCAGGCCGCAGCCCCCCACCTCCAATCCACCCTTCGGGCCAACGGCCGTCGTTACGGGGGTGAGATTGCGGTTGGGACTAGCGGTATCGCGGTTGCTCTCAAAGGGCCGGTTGCTCACTTGGAGATCGGCTGTCGCCATCGAAGTCGTCATGGGGTGATCCTAAAGAGGCCGCCTCCAGGCCCCTGTGCCGACGCACACCGCCGATCCCCAGGTCCGCCTTGAGGCGCTCAGGCCCGAGCACCTCAGCGCTTGCCTTGCCCTGGACCAAGCCGCCCTGGGCGGGCTCTGGAGCGAAAGCCAATGGGGCTCGGAACTCGCCGACGAACAGAGGCCAGGGCTGGGGCTCTGGCAAGGGGAGCAGCTGCTGGCCTTCGCCTGCGGACTGCTGGTCCTGGATGAACTGCAGATCACAACCCTGGCCGTGGATCCAGGCCACAGGCGGCAGGGCCTGGGACGGTGCGTGATCCAGGCGTTCCTGGAACAGGCCCGGGAGGCTGGAGCGCAGCGAGCGACCTTGGAGGTGGCCTCGGACAACACCGCCGCAGGGGCGCTCTACGCAGACCTGGGCTTCAGCACCGCTGGAATCCGTCGCGGCTACTACCGCAACGGAAGCGATGCCCTGATCCAATGGCTTGAATTACACGACTGAGAGGCGGTACGGATTGCCGCCCATTCCTGATAGCGAGAACCGGAAACTTTTAAGGGCTTCGCTGTGACGATCGTGCGGGGCAATCCCTTTTGGGCATTGGGATTTGGCGCTTCTGAAATTGATCTCACACACCCCTAAGCAACCCTGATAAATTGGGGGAACATGCAGCCAGGCCCCGCCCCATGTTCGAGCGGTTTACCGAGAAGGCCATCAAGGTGATCATGCTGGCCCAAGAAGAGGCCCGCCGCCTGGGTCACAACTTCGTGGGCACCGAGCAGATCCTCCTGGGCCTGATCGGCGAAGGCACCGGCGTTGCCGCCAAGGTCCTGAAGTCCATGGGCGTCAACCTCAAGGACGCTCGGGTCGAGGTCGAGAAGATCATCGGCCGCGGATCCGGCTTTGTGGCCGTCGAGATCCCCTTCACGCCGAGGGCCAAGCGCGTTCTGGAACTCTCCCTTGAGGAAGCGCGTCAGCTCGGCCACAACTACATCGGTACCGAACACCTGCTGCTGGGCCTGATTCGCGAAGGCGAAGGTGTTGCCGCACGGGTGCTGGAAAACCTTGGGGTGGACCTGGCCAAGGTGCGCACCCAGGTGATCCGCATGCTGGGCGAGACCGCCGAGGTCGCCGGCGGTGGTGGCGGTGGTGGCAAGGGTTCCACCAAGACGCCAACCCTCGATGAGTTCGGCAGCAACCTGACCCAGCAGGCCTCCGACGGGAAGCTCGACCCGGTCGTTGGCCGTCAGCACGAAATTGAGCGCGTGATCCAGATCCTGGGTCGCCGCACCAAGAACAACCCAGTCCTCATTGGCGAACCCGGCGTGGGCAAGACGGCCATTGCCGAAGGCCTGGCCCAGCGCATCAACTCCGGCGATGTGCCCGACATCCTCGAGGACAAGCGGGTCCTCACCCTGGACATCGGCTTGCTGGTGGCCGGCACCAAGTACCGGGGCGAATTCGAGGAGCGCCTCAAAAAAATCATGGAGGAGATCCGTGGCGCCGGGAACGTGATCCTGGTGATCGACGAGGTCCACACCCTGATTGGCGCCGGTGCCGCTGAAGGCGCGATCGATGCCGCCAACATCCTCAAGCCCGCTCTGGCTCGCGGTGAGCTCCAGTGCATCGGCGCAACCACCCTGGATGAGTACCGCAAACACATCGAACGGGATGCCGCCCTGGAACGTCGCTTCCAGCCGGTGCAGGTGGGTGAGCCCTCCGTCGAGGACACCATCGAGATCCTGCGCGGCCTGAAGGAGCGCTACGAGTCGCACCACCGCCTGACGATTGCCGATGAGGCATTGGTGGCGGCAGCCACCCTGGGTGATCGCTACATCTCCGACCGCTTCCTGCCGGACAAGGCCATCGACTTGATCGATGAGGCCGGTAGCCGCGTGCGCCTGATGAACTCCAAGCTGCCCCCGGCGGCCAAGGAGGTCGATAAGCAACTGCGCGAGATCGAGAAGCAGAAGGATGAGGCCGTGCGCGAGCAGGACTTCACCAAGGCCGGCGAGCTGCGCGACAAAGAAGTCGAACTGCGCGAGCAGATCCGCTCGATCCTGCAGAACCGCAACGAGGAGAAGCCCGCTGCTGAATCCAGCGAGGCCTCAGCGGACAGCCCAGTCGCCGTGGCCGAAGCGCCCGCAGCTGCTGTGAGCGAGAGCGGTCCGATGGTGACCGAAGAGGACATCGCCCAGATCGTGGCCTCCTGGACCGGCGTCCCTGTCCAGAAGCTCACCGAGAGCGAATCCGCGAAGCTGCTGAACATGGAGGAGACCCTCCACCAGCGCCTGATTGGTCAGGACGAAGCCGTCAAGGCCGTGTCCCGCGCCATCCGCCGTGCCCGGGTTGGCCTAAAGAACCCCAATCGGCCCATCGCCAGCTTCATCTTCTCCGGCCCGACCGGTGTGGGTAAGACCGAGCTGACCAAGTCCCTGGCGTCCTACTTCTTCGGCAGTGAAGAGGCGATGATCCGCCTCGACATGTCGGAGTTCATGGAGCGCCACACGGTCAGCAAGCTGATCGGTTCGCCTCCGGGCTATGTGGGCTTCAACGAAGGCGGCCAGCTCACCGAAGCGGTTCGTCGTCGTCCCTACACCGTGGTGCTGTTCGACGAGATCGAAAAGGCACACCCCGATGTGTTCAACCTGCTGCTGCAACTCCTGGAAGACGGTCGCCTGACCGATTCCAAGGGACGCACGGTGGACTTCAAGAACACCCTGATCATCATGACCTCGAACATCGGTTCGAAGGTCATCGAGAAGGGCGGCGGCGGCCTCGGTTTCGAGTTCTCTGGCGGCGATGCCGAAGAGACCAACTACAACCGGATTCGCTCTCTGGTGAACGAAGAACTCAAGCAGTACTTCCGCCCAGAGTTCCTGAACCGCCTCGACGAGATCATCGTCTTCCGTCAGCTCAGCCGCGACGAGGTGAAGGAGATTTCCGAGATCATGCTCAAGGAAGTCTTCACTCGGATGCAGGAGAAGGGCATCACCTTGACGGTCACCGAAGCCTTCAAGGAGCGCCTGGTCGACGAGGGCTACAACCCCAGCTACGGCGCCCGCCCGCTGCGTCGTGCAGTCATGCGCCTGCTGGAAGATTCCCTGGCCGAAGAGTTCCTCTCTGGCCGAATCGGCGAAGGCGACACCGCCCTGGTGGATGTCGACGACGACAAGCAGGTGGTCATCCGCAAGGACACGGCTACCCCCTCGATTCCTGAATTCGCTTCTGTCTAAAGCAAACCTGATTCAACAAGCGAGCCCGGTCATTGACCGGGCTTTTTTATTGGAGAGGAAACAACAATCGAAAGTCAAAGCGACTATGCCGCGCCCGCATCTGCGCTGGCTGAGCGATGAATCAGTGGTGGTGAGCTACACCCGCCTGACGCAGAAACTCGTCAATGGTGATCCGATCACCGCCCGCTGCTGCGAAACCCGGATCTGGCAAAAGCTCA
>NZ_JAFMNJ010000049.1:0-8941 GCF_017859255.1 Vulcanococcus sp. DEBay_Sum29NL08_54 | reverse complement strand
CTGCACGCGCGTGATCACGAAGCCCGGCTACAGCACCTTCTGTGAGGCCATGGCCCTGGGGCTTGGCATTCACCTGGTCCATCGCGAGGGCTTTGCTGAGGCCCAGGTCCTCGAGGACGCGCTGCAACGGCATGCTCCCCATCGCCTGTTGAGCCGGGCGCAGTTGGAGAGAGGGGAATGGCAGCTGGATCAGCCGTTGATCCCGGCCAGCGGATCCGGCCTGTCTCCCGATGGGGCCGATCAGGCGGCTCGGCTCCTGATCGCCTTGGCTTCGGACTTGAGGTGCTGATCTGCTGAAACTTTCAGCCTTTTGTTCTTTTTGTCACCACAAACTGTGATTAAGAGTGATGCGAACACGGTCGCGCAGTTCTTGATGCTGGTGGACGGTTATTGCACTGGTATGAATGACTTGCCTGTTTGACGGTTTGATAGGCAAACTCTCTGCATCCAATTAATTAGTTGCCATACCTCGGCAGGAAATAGCTTTCCTGCCCCACGTAGACAGCTTTTTGATTCGGTGCGCAGGTCGTGCACCCTCCAGGGTGTCCCTTTTCCGTGCGCTGCTCTTTGCCTTTGTTGGTTTGACCACTCAGATCCCCTCGAAGTCGATTGCTCCTTCGAGCTCTGTCTGTTCAACCCTCGCCCTTCCTCTCTTCTCCCTGGCCGGCGTTGCCCTGGCTCTGGCTCCGCTGCCTGCCCTTGCCGATGCCGGCAAGCTCAAGCCCCAGGTCAGCGAGTCCAGTGACGTCAGCCTGTTGCCGGCCCTCCCTCCGGTGCCTCGGGCTCCTGCCATGCCCCGCTCAAGGCTGGCCATGCTGGATGGCAATGACGGCACGATCAGCCCCGGCGGTCCCTTCCGTTACGTCATCACGCCCGAGCGCCGTGCCCTGCTGAACACGATCCGGTTCGCTGAGGGCACCTGGGCCCGTGGTGAAGATCTCGGTTACCGCGTGATGTTTGGTGGCGGTCTGATGGGCGGACTGGAGCGCCATCCCAACCGCGTGATCTATTCCGGTCGCTACGCCAGCGCCGCTGCGGGTGCCTATCAGTTCATGCCCTTCACCTGGACGATGGCCAGTCAGAAGCTTGGTCTGGCCGGCTTTGGTCCCCACGTGCAGGATCAGGCGGCCCTGTTCTTGATCCAGCGCCGCGGGGCCCTGGCTTTAGCCGATCGTGGCGAGTTCACCCCCCAGTTGGCGGCGAAGTTGGCGCCGGAATGGGCCTCGTTTCCGACCCTGGCCGGATACAGCTATTACGGCCAACCGGTGAAGCGCTACACCGCCCTTAAGGCCTTTTACGAGCAGAGCCTCGCCCAGCTGAAAACCCTGGCGGAAGCTCCTCAGGAGCCCGTGGTTGAGCTCCCCACCTGTGAGCCGGTGCAGTCCCTGCGCTGCCGTCTTCAGGCCCTCGATCGCATCGGTCCCAAGCCCAAGAGCCTGGGGATCTAACCCAGGGCTCCTTAGCCCTGGTCGCCCTCCTTCAGCCTGGTCTTTCCGATCGTGTTCTGCGCGATCAGGTAAGCCACGGCGATCGCCCCGACAAAGCCCAGGGCGTTGCGCACCAGCGGCAACAGCTCGGAGGTGCGGGTGATGATCGGTGCGACCCCGAACACCCCGAACAGGATCACCCAGAGGGGGGAGAGCAGCAGCACCCAGGCCCATTCCACGCTGTGCTCCGGTTTGCGGGGGTAGGCCGCAAAACCAACGATCAAGCCCCCAAGGATCGAGGTGGCCAGCGTCAGCAGCCATTGCTCCTGCGGCAGGCCGGGCACCACCTGGCAGCCGCCAATTTCAAGGCAGCCCTTCACCGTGTGGAGTGAATCGAGGATCGCCGCATCCTGGCCGTGGTCGCGGACGTAGTACTGGTTGCCAAAGCGGGTTTGCAGCTCCACCCAGTAGGTGCGGGGCATCAGGGCAAACAGCGCATCACCCACGTTGAAGTTGAGCAGGTTGCCGCCGCGCTCATCAGCAATCAGCAGCAGGGAGCGCTCATCGAGGCCCCAGAAATCCTTGACCGCCAGGCCTGGCGTGCGGTCGTATTGCGTCAGGACCCGCAGCTTCCAGCCGCTGACGGCTTCGAAATCGTCGATTTCGGCTTCGAGTGCCGCCCGCTGGTTGTCGGTGAGGATCTTGGCCAGGTCGATCACCGGTGTGGGGTGATCGGGCAGCAGGTCCGGATTGTCGTAGGCCCAGGCTGGAGCGGCCCCCCAGCCCAGCAGCAGCACCAGGCCGAGGGCCAGGCCCACCAGCCAACCGCGAAGGGCTTGGGCTGCACGCGGCTCGAACATGGCACCTGCTTCAGTGGCGAGCATTCTCCCTGAGTCCTCCTCAGCGCCGTGAGTTCTGCACCTTCCTCTCTGCATTCAGCTCCGGTCTGGCTGGCAGAGCGACTGGCGGCAGCCGGGGGCTGGGTTCCGTTCAGGACCTACATGGACTGGGCTCTCCATGACCCCGTCCATGGCGCCTACGGGGCTGGGCGGCTGCGCGTTGGCCCAGCAGGGGATTTCGCCACCTCCCCGTCCCTTGGTCCTGATTTTGCAGAGCTGCTCTTGCCGCAGCTGTTGCAGTGGTTCCAGCAGCAGCCGGCCGAAGCCCCCTTAGCCCTGATCGAGACCGGGCCTGGGGAAGGCCACTTGGCCCTTCAGCTCGCGCAGGGGATTGCCCGGGAGGCGCCGGAGCTGGTGGTCCGATTGGAGTTGGTCCTGGTGGAGCCGAACCCCGGGATGGCAGAGCGTCAACGGGGCCTGTTGGCCGATGCACCGCTGCGCTGCCGCTGGCAGTCCTTTGCCGAGCTCCAAGCCAGCCCCCGCTCTGGCGTGATGCTTGCCCATGAGGTGCTGGATGCCCTGGCGGTGGAGCGGGTCATCTGGCACAACGAGCGCTGGTGCCTGCAGGGGGTGGCGCTGGAGACGGGCGCCGATGGTGCTGCTGTCCTGCGGCTTGCGGCTGGGCCTGTACTCGAGGACGCACTGCGTCAGGAGCTGGAGGCCCTGACCCCTGGGCCCCAGCGTCCGGACGGTTGGTGCACGGAGTTGCATGTCGGTTTGCGCCCCTGGCTTGAGCAGGCCGCCCAGTCCCTCAGCAGCGGTCAGTTGCTCGTGATCGACTACGCCCATGAGGCCTGGCGTTATTACGCAGCGCAGCGCAGCCGGGGCACATTGATGGCCTACCGCAACCAGCAGGCCAGTGATGACCCGCTGCTGGAGCCGGGCCAGTGGGACCTCACGGCCCACCTTTGCTTGGAGACCTTGGAGCGCTCAGCGTTGGCGGCCGGTTGGACCCCCCTCGGTCAACGCCGTCAGGGCGAAGCCCTGTTGGCGCTGGGCTTGGCCCAGCGCCTGCATGCGCTGCAGCAGGGCGCACCATCGGAGTTGGCTGAACTGCTCAGTCGGCGTGAAGCACTGCTGCGTTTCGTGGATCCTGCGGCCTTGGGTGACTTCCGCTGGATGGCCTTTGCGCGTTCGCCAGGCTCAAGCCAGCAGCCGTACTTTCTGCAGGACCCGCCCTTGAGTTAGCGGCAGCGCTTCAGGGCCGCGAGCACCTGCTCGGGGCTCACGTCATCACGAATCTCCACGTGGCCCAGGCCCGTCGGCAGGACAAAGCGCACGCGGCCCTCGCGCACTTTTTTGTCCCCTTGGAGGCACTGCAGGACCGCCTCGGCATCAAGCTCGGGCCAGACCATGGGAAGACCCGCCGCTTTGATCACGGCTCGCTGACGGCGCTGATCCTCCTCGCTCCAGAGCCCCAATTCCAGGCTGAGTTCCCCGGCGGCGACCATCCCGATCCCGACGGCCTCGCCATGGAGATAGGTGCCATAGCCGCAGAGGGCCTCGACCACATGGCCAAGGGTGTGGCCGTAGTTGAGGATCGCCCGCAGGCCGCCTTCGCGCTCATCGGCGGCCACCACCTTGGCTTTGGCGGCAGCGGAGCGCTCGAGCACGCTCTGCAGCAACGCGCTTGGAAGGGTGTCCATCGAGGCCAGGCGGTCCCCGGCTGCCTCCAGTTCGTTGAACAGCTCGGGGTCGCCGATGACGCCGTACTTGATCACTTCCGCCATGCCGGCGCGGAACTCACGCTCCGGCAGGGTGGCCAGGGTCTCGGGATCGATCAGCACCAAGCGCGGTTGGTGGAAGGCGCCGATCAGGTTCTTACCGCCGGGATGGTTGACCCCGGTTTTTCCGCCGATGGAGGCATCCACCATGGCCAGCAGGGTGGTGGGCACCTGCACGACCGCGATTCCCCTCAGCCAACTGGCCGCCGCAAAGCCGGCCATATCCCCCACCACACCACCGCCGAGGGCCACGATCAGTGAGCCGCGCTCGAGCTTGCGGGCAAAGGCGGCGTCGTGGATCAGCCCCACGGTGGCTGGCGTTTTTTGGTCTTCCCCGGCTTCGATCACCAGCTGGCTGGCGTTGAACCCGGCGGCCTCCAGGCTGGCCAGGGCTTGCGCCCCGTAGTGCTGATGGACCACGGGGTTGGTCACGATCAGCACCTTGGTGCCCGCCTTGATGCCTTGGCCCAGGATCTGTTCACCGAGGGTCGAGAGCGCTCCTCGGCCGATGACCACGGGATAGGGATTGGCGCTCAGCGCCACCTCGATGGTGCGGATCGCGGCGGCCGTGGCGCTCATGGAACAACGCTGCTGTCGCTTGAGGCTATCGGTCGCCTGCTGCCGTGAGCACCTCCAGCAGGGCCGTGCCATAGCGCTCACGCTTGGCGTTGCCGATGCCGCTGACGCCGGCGAGTTCGCTGAGGGAGGCGGGCCGCTGCGCCGCCAGCTCCACCAGGGTGCGGTCGTGGAACACCACATAGGGCGGTACGCCTTGCTCACGCGCCTGCTCGCGTCGCCAGCTCTTCAGGGCCGCCAGCAGCGGGTCATCCGCTGCCACTGCCGCATCGCTCGGGATGCTGCGGCGCCGTTGCTCCTTCGCTGGCGGCGGCAGGACCAGCTCCAGCTCCTGCTCGCCCCTGAGCAGTGGCTGCACCAGCTCGGGCGGACCGAAACACAGCCCCCCCTTGGCGTCCTCCGGGGAATGGAGGGCCCCAAGACTCACCAGCTGCCGCAGCAGGGCCCGCCACTGGCCCCGGTCCAGCTCCTTGCCGATCCCGTACACGCTCAACTGGTCGTGCCCGAGCGAGCGGATGCGCTCGGTGTTGCCGCCCAGCAACACGTCCACGACATGGCCCGCGCCAAAGCGCTGCCCTGTCCGATAGACCGCTGAGAGCGCCTTCTGCGCCACGACGCGGCAGTCGCTGCGCTGCTGGGGCTCCAGGCAGCCATCACAGTTGTTGCAGGGCTCGAGAAGCTCTTCACCGAAATGGCGCAGCAGCACCTGACGCCGGCAGCCGCTGGCTTCGCTGTAGGCGATCAGGGCATCGAGCTTGCCGCGCTCGATGCGTTTCTGCTCCTCACTGGCGCCGGAGTCGTCGATGAAGCGGCGCAGCTGCGGGATGTCGCCTCCGCCGTGGGCCATCCAGGCCACCGCCGCTAGGCCATCGCGACCGGCCCGGCCGGTTTCTTGGTAGTAGGCCTCGAGACTTTTGGGCAGGTCCACGTGGGCCACAAAGCGCACGTCGGGTTTATCGATTCCCATGCCGAAGGCGATCGTGGCCACGACGACCACACCACTGCCGAGGCGGAAACGCTGCAAGGCCTCGCGCCGTGCCTCGGCATCCATGCCGGCGTGGTAGCCGATGGCATCCAAGCCAGCGGCCTTGAGTTCTGCGGCGATGCGGTCCACCCGGCTGCGGGAGCGGGCGTAGACAATCCCCGATTCGCCGCGGTGCTCCGCCAGGAACTGCAGCAACTGCGCGTTACCGCTCTGTTTGTGGCGCAGGAGGTAGCGAATGTTGGGGCGATCGAAGCTGGCCAGAAACACCTCGCCCTCCTGCAGCTGCAGGCGCTCGCGGATGTCGAGCTGGGTGCGCGGGTCGGCGGTCGCGGTCAGGGCCAGCCGCGGCACCTGGGGAAAGCGCTGCGCGAGCTGATCGAGTTGGCGGTACTCGGGCCGGAAGTCATGCCCCCACTGCGAGACGCAATGGGCCTCATCGATGGCAAAGAGGGCCAGCGGCATGGACCCCAGTCGCTCCAGCAGATCACCGCTGAGCAGCCGCTCCGGTGAGACATAGAGCAGATCCAGTTGGCCGTCGCTGAGCTGACGCCAGACCCGTTGGCTCTCGCCGGCCTCGAGGCCGGAGTGCAGGGCGGCGGCTGCAATCCCGAGCTGCTGCAGCGCCTCCACCTGGTCCTGCATCAGGGCGATCAGTGGCGAGATCACCACCGCCAGCCCAGGGCTGCAGAGCGCGGGGACCTGATAACAGAGGGATTTGCCACCGCCGGTGGGCATCAGCACCAGACCCGATCCGCCGCCGATCACGTGGCGGACGATGGCTTCCTGTGGGCCGCGGAAGCTGGCGTAGCCAAACACCCGTTGCAGCACCTCCAGCGGATCGCGGCTGCTTGGACTGGGCATGGGGCGCCTGGCTGATCGGAAAAGATCCACCACAATGGCGCGATATGGCTGAGCGTTCCCTCCGCACCGGTGCCTCCTCCTCAACCGCCTGGGCTTTCCTGGCGCCGGCGTTGCTGCTGATCTCCCTGTCGGTGCTCATCCCAGCGGTGATGGCCCTGGTGATGAGCTTCACCCAGACCGGTCTCGATGTCAGTGAACCGCTGCGTTTTGTCGGGCTGGCCAACGTGCGCCGCCTGCTGGCGGACCCGATGTTCTTCAAGGTCCTGGGGACAACCCTGGCCTATTTGTTTGGTGTGGTCCCGCCGGTGGTGCTCGGTGCCCTGGCCCTGGCGGTGCTGGTGAACCGTCAGCTCCCAGGCATCCATTGGTTTCGCGCGGCCTTCTACACCCCGGTTCTGGTCTCGATCGTGGTGGCGGCCATCGCTTTCCGCTGGCTCTACGCCGAGAACGGTCTGATCAATGGCTGGCTCGGCAGCCTCCTGGGTCCTGGCTTTGAGCCAATTGGTTTCCTGACCAACCCACTCCTGGCGCTTCCAGCGGTGATGCTCGTGACCCTCTGGAAGGGCCTGGGCTACTACATGGTGATTTTTCTGGCCGGTCTCCAGGGGATCCCGGCTGACCTCTACGAAGCGGCGGAGCTCGACGGCAGTGAGGGTTGGCGCAAGCACCTCGACATCACCCTGCCCCTGCTGCGTCCCTACGTCACCTTGGTGGCGGTGATCTCAGCGATTGCGGCCACAAAGGTCTTTGAGGAGGTCTATTTGATGACCCAGGGGGGACCCGCCAACAGCACCAAGACCCTGGTCTATTACGTCTACGACCAGGCCTTTGCCGAGCTGGAGATCAGCTACGCCTGCACGGTCGGCCTGGCCCTGTTCGTCATTGTCCTGTTGCTCTCGCTCGTTCGCTTTGCCTTCGCCGGCGACCGCGGCTTGACCTAGGGGCGGCGCAGACGAATGCAGCAATCGCACGCATCCTTGGAGAGCGTTCGAAATGGGTCATGGTTGCTGCGGTCGACTCGGTTCTGGAACGTCTGAGCGCGGCAGGTGTGCGGCAGGTCGCCGTGACCTGGGACAACCATGCCGGGGAGACCCTGGTGAAAGTGGTGCCCTTGCGCCACCTGCCCGATGCCATCGCTAAGGGTGTCGGCTTCTCACCGGTGTCGGATGCCTTTCGCTCCGATGGCGTGATTGATGGGGCCCATCGCCTGGCTCGCCCCGATGGCGATCTAAGGCTTCGGGCTGATCTGGAGTCCTTGGCGATGCTGGAACCACAGCTCGGCTGGGCTTGGGCCGCGGGAGAGCGCTGGGATCGCCAGACCGGCCCCTACGCCGCGGATCAACGTCACTTCTGCCGACGGATGGAATCGGAGCTCGAGGACTCCGGCTGGCGGCTTCGCGCCGGCTTTGAACTGGAGTGGGTCGTCGTTGTTCCTGGGGCAGACGGAACGCCGCAGGCCGTTCTTCCTGGTGGGCCCTATGGCGCGGATCGGTTGATCGAGGGCTTGGATTACGCCTCGGCCCTGCTCAAGGCCCTGGATGACGCCGAGGTTCCTTGGCTGCAGTTCCATCCCGAATACGGACCGTCCCAATTCGAGTTGTCGTTTGCGCCCGATCGATCCCTGACCATTGCCGACCATCTGATTCGCGCTCGCTTGGTGATCCAACGGGTGACCAGGCGATTTGGTTGGTACAGCAGTTTCAGTGCCAAACCCCGTCTGGATTGGGTGGGTAATGGCGGTCATCTGCACCTCAGCGTTCTCCATGACCAGGGCCCCATCCTTCAAGGGGGAGAGGGCTCCCATGGCCTGAAACCGGAGGGGGAAGCGTTAATCGCGGGCTTGCTTGAGCAGTTGCCCTCTCTGATGGCCCTGGCCAGTCCTTCCCCTGTGTCCTATTTGCGCTTGGTCCCGAGCAGTTGGTCGGCTCCCTTTCAGGTCTGGGGTGTGGAAAACCGAGAAGCCGCCCTCCGTCTTGTCCCGAGTGCTGCCGATGGTTCTGCCGCGCATCTCGAGATCAAGGCGGTCGATCCAACGACGAATCCCTATCTCCTGCTAGGGGCTTTGCAAGCCCAAGTGAAGGAGGCGCTTGCGCGTCCGCGAGTTCTGCCGCCAGCGCAGATCGGTGACCCGGCGGCTGCCCCGGGATTCTCGGCTCGACGTTTGCCGTCGAGCCTGCTCGAGGCCCGTGACGCCTTGGCGGCTGATCAGGTGCTGGAGGCCGCCATGGGCCCATTGCTGCATGGATCCCTGTTGGACAGCCTGGCCGCTGAAATTCAGAGGGTGCAGCAGCTCCCTGTGGAGGAGCAGATCAGCAGCTGTTGTTGGTGGCCGTTGGTCGGAGGCTTGGCCTGATGCAACGCCCAGCTCTCCCGATCGCTGCGGCGCTCGGGAACACGGTCGAGTGGTTTGACTTTGCTGTGTATGGCTACTTCGCCCATGCCATTGGCGCGGCGTTCTTCCCCGGGGGA
>NZ_JAFMNJ010000005.1:0-95946 GCF_017859255.1 Vulcanococcus sp. DEBay_Sum29NL08_54 | reverse complement strand
CAACCCGCCAACGCCCAGGTGCACCTGCACCCCGATGAGAACGGCACGGAGATCGTGCGCAGCCTCGAGAGCCTGCGGGATCTGGACTACCAGAGCTGGCAGGCCGTGGCCTACCGCACCGGTCCCCCGGGCGGCCCCGTCACCCTGCGGATCGTCGGCTACCCCGGCCGCGTCCGCCTGGATCACCCCACCTCCTTGATCGTGCACTCCGGCCGGGGCAGTTGGGAGCTCGAGGACATCACCACCGCCAACCCCAAGCTGGCCGCCGATGGCCGGGATGCCGCGGCCGAATTTGACCTCAATCCACTGCTGGCCGAGCTGCACCAGAACCGCCCCCTACGCCTGGAGCTGCCCGGGGTGTTTGTGGAGCTGCCGGTTCCTCCCTTTGTGGTCGGTGAATGGCGCAGCCTGCCGAGCTGGCGCGACGCCGGATGAGCAGCAGCGCCTGGCGGCCCTGGATGCAGCGGGCCCTGCAGCTGGCCGCCCTCGGCGCCGGACGCACCAGCCCCAACCCTCTAGTGGGTTGCGTCGTCCTCGATCGCCAGGGGGCACTGGTGGGTGAGGGCTTCCACCGCCAAGCCGGCACGCCCCACGCCGAAGTCCATGCCCTGCGCCAGGCCGGCGAGCGCGCCCAAGGCGGCACCGCCGTCGTCAGCCTGGAGCCCTGCTGCCACCACGGCCGCACGCCCCCCTGCAGTGAAGCCCTAATCGCCGCTGGGGTCAGCCGGGTCATCGTGGCCATGCGCGATCCCGATCCCCGCGTGGCTGGCGGCGGCATCGCCCAACTGCAGGCCGCCGGCATCGAGGTCATCAGCGGGGTCTGCGAAGCCGAAGCCCAGGCCCTCAACCGCAGCTTCATCCAGCGGGTGCAAACCGGGCGCCCCTGGGGAATCCTCAAGTGGGCCATGAGCCTCGACGGGCGCACCGCCCTGCCCAATGGCGCCAGCCAGTGGATCTCCGGTCCCCCAGCCCGCGCCTGGGTGCATCAGCTACGGGCCCAATGCGACGCGGTTCTCGTCGGGGGCGGCACCGTCCGCGCCGACAACCCCCTGCTGACCAGCCGCGGGCAGCGCAGCCCGGAACCGCTAAGGGTCGTTCTCAGCCGCAGCCTGGATCTCCCGCAGGACGCCCAGCTCTGGGATCAAAGCCTGGCCCAGACCCTGGTCCTCCACGGCAATGAGGCCCCAGCCGAGCAACAGCAGCAGCTCGATCGACTCGGGGTGGAGCACCTGGCCCTGCCGGAGTGCCAGCCCCGGGCAGCCCTGGAGCTCCTGGCCCAGCGGGGCTGCAATCAGGTCCTCTGGGAATGCGGAGCGGAACTGGCCGCCGCAGCGCTGCGCGAGGGTTGCGTGCAGCAACTGGCAGGCGTGATCGCCCCGAAACTGCTGGGCGGCCTGGCCGCTCGCACCCCCCTTGGCGAGCTGGGGCTGATCGATGTCAACCAGGCGGAGCTATGGCCGCAGCAACGGCTCCGGCGCCTCGGCAACGACTGGCTATTGGAACTGCAGCACTAGTCGTTCCTTTGCTCTTCGGCGATCTCTTCCTCGACGTCCTGAACGGTGAAGCGGCTGATCAGCAGACCCATCACCAGGGCCAAGTAAATCGTCCCGGAGACCGCCACCATCACGCTCAACATCTGGCTTTGGGGCGTCACCGGACTGATGTCGCCGTACCCCGTTGTGGTCAGGGTGATGAAGGCGTAGTAGTTGAGCTCGACAAAATCCAGGGAGAAAATCCGGGCCGCCTGCCCCGCTGAACCATGCAGCAGGGAGACATCCTTGGCCACGGAGTTCAAGAAGCTCCCGGGTGCCAGCGACTCCAGTACGGCAAACAGCAGCCCCGCCGCCAGACCCACCAGCAGGTAGCCCGCCAGGGCCCCCATCAACACATCCCGGCTAATCAGTCGCTCCTGCGCGAGGTTGCGAATCAGGCGCTCACAGCTCCAGGCCACCAGCAGCGTCCAGACAAACAGCAGCGGGAAGCCCGCCTGGTTGGCATTGGCACCGGTGAAGTACCAACCCATCGAGGACGCAAAGGTCAGCAGCGCCAGCAGGCGATAGACCCGGGAGCGTTGCAGCGACCATCGGCCTGACTCCAGGGGTGCCCCCAAGCTGAAGCTCAGCACCCACGGCAAAGACAGATAACCCAAGGCCGACAGCTGCCGCATGCCCAGCGGAAGCATCAAGCAAGCGATCACCGTCAGACAGTTCGCCAGCAGCAGGCGATAGCCGAGGTGGCGTTGGTTCTTGCGGGCCATGGCCCAGTCTGGCGATCAACCAAACAGGGGCAACTGGTCCGAGCTGGCTTTGGCTTTGGGTTTGACCGGCCCCTCAGCCGCCCAACCCTCCGGCGACCAGCCCTGCATCAAGGGCTCCAGGGCCCGCAGGCCCGGCCCATCCAGGGGCTCCATCCAGGCCTCCTCCAACCCCTCAGGAACGATCACCGGCATCCGGTCATGCAGCGGAGCCACCAAGGCATTGGGCGTGGTGGTCAGCACGCAGCAGGTCTCCACCTCACTGCCATCCGGTCCGATCCAGCGATCCCAGAGACCCGCCAACCAAAAGATCCCGCCATCACTTGGGGCCAGCCGATGCCCCTTCTCGTAAAACCCATCGGCCGGCAGCAGGCAGCGCCGATGGCGCCAGGCGCCGCGAAAGCTGGCCTTCTCCGCCACGGTCTCCGATCGAGCATTGAAGGGCCGGGGCCCGTTCAAGGGGTCCTTGCTCCACTCCGGCAGCAGCCCCCAGAGCATTAAGGCCGGACTGATCTGACCGTGCTCCTGGCGTAGGGCCAACACCGGCTCCCCCGGGCGAATCAAGGGCCGCGGCGCGTAGTGCGCCAGCAAACCGTCCGGCAAGCCCCCTCCCAGCCTGGGCAGCAGCTGGTCCAGACGGGAGGTCAGGGAGTAACGACCGCACATGGTCTGACCGGCCCCCGTTCGGTTCTCACCCCCCACTGGGGCCTTGCAGCAACCCTAGTTTGGGGCAAACGCGCACCCGTCGCATGCCTATCCGCAAGGACGACACGCCCCCGAACCGGCGCTTCGGCATCGTCAATCTGCTGCTGATTGGCTTTGGCGTGCTGCTGCTGGTGAGCAGCTTCCTGCCCAACCAGGGCATGCAGCAGGTGCCTCGGGTTCCCTACTCCCTCTTCGTCAGTCAGGTGGACGACGGCAACGTCCGCCGCGCCTACATCACCCAAGAACAGATCCGCTACGAGCTCAAGGCCCCTCCGGAGGAGGACGCCCCCTCGGTGCTCGCCACCACGCCGATCTTCGACATGGATCTGCCGAAGCGGCTGGAGGAGCACGGTGTTGAGTTCGCCGCCGCTCCGCCCCAGAAGCCCAGCTTCATCACCACGGCCCTGAGCTGGATCGTGCCGCCCCTGATCTTCATCTTGGTGCTGCAGTTCTTCGCCCGCCGCTCCATGGGCGGCGCCCAGGGTGCCCTGAGCTTCACCAAGAGCAAAGCCAAGGTCTACGTCCCGGATGAAGAATCCAGGGTCACCTTTGCCGATGTGGCGGGCGTCGATGAGGCCAAGCAAGAGCTGACCGAGATCGTCGACTTCCTGAAGTCGTCGGAGCGCTACACGGCGATCGGCGCACGCATTCCCAAGGGCGTCCTGCTGGTGGGCCCCCCGGGCACCGGTAAGACCCTGCTGTCCAAGGCCGTCGCCGGTGAAGCGGGCGTTCCCTTCTTCATCATCAGCGGCTCGGAGTTCGTCGAACTCTTCGTTGGTGCCGGCGCCGCCCGCGTGCGGGACCTCTTTGAAGAGGCGAAGAAAAAAGCGCCCTGCATCATCTTTATCGACGAACTCGACGCCATCGGCAAGAGCCGCGCAGGCTCGATGGGCGTCGTCGGAGGCAATGACGAGCGCGAGCAGACCCTCAACCAGCTGCTCACCGAGATGGATGGCTTCGCCGCCAAGGACAAGCCCGTCATCGTCCTGGCCGCCACCAACCAACCCGAGACCCTGGACGCCGCCCTGCTGCGCCCCGGCCGCTTCGACCGGCAGGTGCTGGTGGATCGCCCGGACCTCTCGGGCCGCAAGACCATCCTCGACATCTATGCCCGCAAGGTGAAGCTCGCCCCAGGGGTTGATCTCGACAAGATCGCCCAGGCCACCAGCGGCTTTGCCGGTGCGGATCTGGCCAACCTGGTGAACGAAGGCGCCCTGCTGGCCGCCCGCGCCATGCGGACCTCCGTTGAACAAGGTGACCTCAACGAGGCGATCGAGCGCGTGGTCGCTGGCCTTGAGAAGAAGAGCCGCGTCCTCCAGCCCGACGAGAAAAAGGTCGTGGCGTATCACGAGGTCGGCCACGCCATCGTCGGCCACCTGATGCCCGGCGGCAGCAAGGTCGCCAAGATCTCGATCGTTCCCCGCGGCATGGCGGCCCTGGGCTACACCCTGCAGCTGCCCACCGAAGAGCGCTTCCTGAACTCCAAGGAAGACCTCGAGGGTCAGATCGCCACCCTCCTCGGCGGCCGCAGCGCCGAAGAGATCGTCTTTGGTGAGGTCACGACCGGTGCGGCCAACGACCTGCAGCGGGCCACCGACATCGCAGAGCAGATGGTCGGCACCTATGGGATGAGCGACATCCTTGGCCCCCTGGCCTACGACAAGCAGGGCGGCAGCCGCTTCCTCGGCGGCGCCAACAACCCTCGCCGGGTCGTCAGTGACGCCACGGCCCAGGCGATCGACAAGGAGGTGCGCACCCTGGTGGACCGCGCCCATGACCGGGCGCTCTCGATCCTTCGCCACAACCGTGAGCTGATGGAGAGCATCTCCCAGCAGATCCTCGAAAAAGAGGTGATCGAAGGCGATGACCTCAAGGATCTGCTCGCCAGCAGCGTCATGCCCGAGGACGCTCAAGCCATCGCTTGAGCTCCAAGGGGTTGACGCGGGGGCCCGTCATCTCGGATAAGGGTTCTTTGAAGACGGGCCCATGGCTGCACTGAGCGGCTATTCCTCCCTCTCCGAACTCAGCGGACGCGACTTCCTCTCGTCAGCTGACATCAGCGCGGAACAAACCAGAGCCCTGCTTGACCTGGCCGCGGACCTCAAGGCCGGCCGCACCCGCGTCGATCTGGGCGGGAAGGTGCTGGGACTGATCTTCAGCAAGGCCTCCACCCGCACCCGGGTGAGCTTCACGGTGGCCATGGCCCGCCTGGGCGGCCAGACCATCGACCTCAACCCCCAGGTCTCCCAGGTGGGGCGCGGTGAACCCGTGGCCGACACCGCCCGGGTGCTGAGTCGCTACGTCGACGCCCTCTCGATCCGCACCTTCGCCCAGGAGGAGCTGGCGGAGTATGCGCACTGGGCCTCGGTTCCGGTGATCAATGCCCTGACCGACCTGGAGCACCCCTGCCAGGCCCTGGCCGATTTCCTGACCCTGCAGGAGGCCTTCGGTTCAATCGAGGGGCTGACCCTCTCCTACGTGGGGGACGGCAACAACGTCGCCCACTCCCTGATGCTCTGTGGCGCCCTGCTGGGGGTGAACATCCGCGTGGGCTGCCCCAAGGGCTATGAGCCAAGCGCTGCGGTCCTCGAGCAGTCCCGGGCTCTGGCCGGCGGTCGCTGCAGCATCGAGGTCATTCAAGAACCGGTGGCCGCCGTGCGCGGCGCCCATGCCCTCTACACCGACGTCTGGGCCTCCATGGGCCAGGAAGAGGAGAAGGGAGAACGGGAACAGGCCTTTAACGGCTGGTGCCTCAATGAGGAGCTCGTGGCCGAGGCCGACCCCAAGGCCATCGTCCTGCACTGCCTGCCGGCCTACCGGGGCCTGGAGATCAGCGCCGGGGCGATGGAGGGCAGCAGCAGCCGGATCTTCGATCAAGCGGAGAACCGCCTGCACGCGCAGCAGGCCCTGCTGGCAGCCCTGCTCTCGTAACAGCCGGTTGCCAAAGCCAAGCACCAGCGGTACAAATGTATTGACGAACAAATGCATTGCCGGTGCCCGCTGGATCGCCTGAGCCCCTGACCACTGCCCAGCAAGAGCTCTACGACTGGCTCTCCCAGTACATCGGCGAACATCGCCATAGCCCCTCCATCCGCCAGATGATGGAGGCCATGGGGCTGCGCTCACCGGCTCCCATTCAGAGTCGCCTGCGCCACCTGCAACAGAAGGGCTGGATCACCTGGAAAGAGGGCCAGGCCCGAACCCTGCAGCTCCTGGGCGACGCCCTCGGGGGCGGTATTCCAGTACTCGGGGCCGTGGCCGCCGGCGGCCTGGTCGAAACCTTTGACGACGTCGAGGAACGACTCGAGCTCGAGCCGGTGCTGGCCACCCGCGGGCTCTTCGCCCTGACCGTCAACGGGGACTCGATGGTGGACGCCCACATCGCCGACGGTGACGTCGTCCTGATGGAACCCGTCAGCGAACCGAGCCGCCTGCGAGAAGGCACGATCGTCAGCGCCCTGGTGCCCGGCAGCGGCACAACCCTCAAGCACTTCCACCGCGATGGACGCCAGGTGCGCCTAGAGGCCGCCAATCCCGCCTACGAACCGATCCTGATCGATGCCGATCAGGTGGCGATCCAAGGGAAGCTCGTCGCTGTCTGGCGCCAGGTTTAGACCCGCTGCGGTGTAAGCTCTTCGCATCGAAAGCACGGCCTCCGGGCCATCCCTGACGACCAGCGTCAGGTGAGCTCATCGGTATCAAAAGGGGCCATAGCTCAGCTGGTAGAGCACCTGCATGGCATGCAGGGGGTCAGGAGTTCGAGTCTCCTTGGCTCCACTTTCCAAAAGCCCAGGCTTGACCTGGGTTTTTTTGTGCCCAACACCCATGACCACCACCGACAGCTTTGAGGCCTTTGCGGCGCAGGTGGACTACTCCCTGCTGGAGACCCTCCAGGCCGACCCGGAGTCCAGCAGCGATGGGGATGATCACCTGCCGCGACAGGTCCGTTCAGGGCACTACGTCCCCGTCACCCCCAAGCCACTACCGGCCCCGGAGTACGTGGCCCACAGCGCCAGCCTCTTCGCGGAGCTGGGGCTAGGCGAAGGCCTGGCCCATGACGAGGACTTCCGCCGGCTCTTCTCCGGTGACAGCCGGGTGGCGCGAGGAGCCATGCGGCCCTATGGCTGGGCCACGGGCTATGCCCTCTCGATCTACGGCACGGAGTACATCCAGCAGTGCCCCTTCGGCACCGGCAATGGCTACGGCGACGGGCGGGCGATCTCAATCTTCGAAGGCCTCTTTCAGGGCCAGCGCTGGGAGATGCAGCTCAAGGGCGGGGGCCCCACCCCCTACTGCCGCGGCGCCGATGGCCGGGCCGTCCTGCGCTCCAGCGTTCGCGAGTTCCTCGCCCAGGAGTTCATGCATGCCCTGGGGGTCCCCACCACCCGCTCCCTCAGCCTTTACATGTCCCGCGCCGAGGGCGTGCGGCGGCCCTGGTACTCCCCTCAATCGCGCTCCTTCGAGCCGGACGTGATGGTCGACAACCCGGCCGCGATCACGACCCGCGTGGCGCCGTCCTTCCTGCGAGTCGGCCAGCTCGAGCTCTTTGCCCGACGGGTCCGCAGCAACGCCCACCCCGGGGCCCGGCGGGAACTGCAGCAGATCACCGCCCACCTGATCGAACGCAACTACCGCACCGAGATCAACGCGGCTCTGCCCTTCCCTCAGCAGGTGCTGGAGCTGGCCCGGCTCTTCCGCGGACGGCTGACGGCCCTAGTGGCGAACTGGATTCGCGTGGGCTACTGCCAGGGCAACTTCAATAGCGACAACTGCGCCGCCGGCGGTTACACCCTCGACTACGGGCCCTTCGGCTTCTGCGAACTATTTGATCCCCGCTTCCAGCCCTGGACCGGCGGCGGCGAGCACTTCTGTTTCTTCAACCAACCGGCAGCCGCAGAGGCCAACTACCAGATGTTCTGGTCTGCCCTGCGGCCACTGCTGGAGGACGACGCAGGGGCGCTGGCTGAGCTCGATGGGCTGCGCGAGGGCTTCTCAGAAGCGATGCGCGGCGAACTCGAGGCGATGTGGACCCGCAAGCTGGGACTGGCCAGCTACGACGACGACCTCCTGAAGGATCTGCTGCAACTGCTGGCCAGCTCCAGGGCCGATTACACCTTGGCTTTCCGCCAGCTCTCTGAACTCCCGGAGCAGGTGGAGGCGCTCAAACCCAGCTTCTATCTGCCAATCGACGCTGAACTCGAGCAGCGCTGGACGACCTGGCTGCAGCGTTGGCGCGAACAGCTGGGCGACCCCGAGGCCGCTAGGGCCGCCATGCGCCAGGCCAATCCCCAGATCACCTGGCGGGAGTGGCTCATCGCCCCCGCCTACGAGCGAGCTGCTGAAGGCGATCTGAGCTTGATCCAAGAACTCCAGACGGTCTTCCGCGATCCCTACGCCATCCCTCCAGCAGAGCTTGCGGCGACCTACGACAGGCTCAAACCCCGCGAGTTCTTCAATGCCGGCGGGCTGTCGCACTACAGCTGCTCGTCCTAGAGCAGGCGATCCGCGC
This sequence comes from Vulcanococcus sp. DEBay_Sum29NL08_54, assembly GCF_017859255.1. Lineage (NCBI taxonomy): Bacteria > Bacillati > Cyanobacteriota > Cyanophyceae > Synechococcales > Synechococcaceae > Vulcanococcus > Vulcanococcus sp. DEBay_Sum29NL08_54. The sequence goes on along the minus strand of NZ_JAFMNJ010000005.1, from coordinate 87,478 downwards.
AGGAGCGGCGGAAGAGATTCATCACCTCCTCAGCCGGCAAACCCTGAACAATCCGCGCCTCGATTTCCGTGCGGTGCTGACTGGGGTGGTACTGGCCAACGGCCTTGAACAGCTCCGGTGACTGATGGCTTGCCAGCAAGAAATCCAAGCCCAGACGATCCCGCTCAAAGATCGGCTGACGCCGGCAGTGCTGCATCACATGGGCTGACTCATGGGCCAAGGTCTCCCAGACCCGCTCGGGATCGTCCTTGAGGTTGTTGGCACACAAGACCACGGCATTGCGGGCGAAGACAAAAGCACCCATCAACTGCTTGGGGCAATCCCGGGCCACCAAGGTCTCGGTGCCGGCCCGGCGCAGCAGCCCGGCGAGCAACGCGATGGACTTGAGACGCTCCGCTCGAGCCGGGGACGCCTGCAATCCAAACCCGAGCAGCGCGGCCAAGAGGACCGCAAAGCGAATGGGCCTGGAGAACCGCAAACCCCATCCCTCTCAACCCTGGTCTCAGTGGACCCATTTCGAGAAGGTGGGAGGTTGTTCGCGCCAAATCTCTCCGGTTTTCAACCCCGACCCGAGCCAGGCGCAGGCGGCGAGTCAGCGAGCCAAAAGGCATGAACCCCCTTAGCCGTCAGATACAGGAGGATCGCCGTCAGGGACAGCACGTCGGGCATCACAGCTGCGTCCAGAGCGTCTTAACTCTGGGCGGCCAGCCGCCCCATCAAGAGCAAACCCAAGACCTCAGAAGGTGACGCAGGACACCAACGTGCTCTTCACTGAATCGAGTGCTGACTCAATCAAAGGTCTCAAAGGGATCTTCAACCGCCTCCGCGCGAAGCCAATAGGGGCAGCGCACCTGAGCCTCAGCGTCCTTCAAGCTCATCGTCATCCGCCAACAGCGGCAGACCCCCATGCCGCCAGCGATGATGAAGTTCTTACAGGCAGCGCAGCAGGGATAAGCGGTCACAGCAAAGGCGGCAACTCCTGATGTCCTAACCCTGGTCAGGGCATTTCTTCCAGGTATAAATGCCATACTTTTGGTGATTTAGGCACAATAACCTGGTGCTGAATACCTAGACAGACGCATCCATTAACCGCGCTGTCTGCGCGGCCTGAAAGTCAACTCCAATCCGCGATTAGCCGACGATTTAGAGCGTGCAGGTGGACTTCAATAGGTGCGCCACCATCGCCGGATCCGCCTGCAGGGCGTAGGCCTCGAACTCACGTTGACGACTTTCCAATGGCAACTGCGCCGTTGAAGCCACGACGTGATTCAAATTGCCCTGCTTGCGCAGATGCTGCAGAAAAAAGCCGTTGACCTGTTCTCCACTGAGCTGACCGCTGGAGCGCAATCCCTCCGCCAGGGTCAGCGAGGTGGGCGTACCCAAACCATCAAGGCAGTCCTGCACCACATGGACCAACTCGTGCTGGATCACCCTGGCCCGCTTCTGCGGATCAAGGTCAAGGGCCTTGGAGAGGCAGAGGACGTTCGCGCCCATGTTGTAGGTGGCGAGCTGACGCGGCCCGCCGCAGTCCGCCCCCTGGATCACCACGACCCCCAGGGCAGAGGCCGCCTCCAGCGCCGCATCAGCCGGATCCATAGCCCTGGCAGGCAGAGTCAGCAGCGCCGATGCGGCCGCCAAGCCCAGACCCAACAGACCAGAGCGGAAGGAAACCAAAAGGCGCCTTAAGCAAGTCTCAAGATTGTCTCATGCGAGACCGGCTTGCGACGAGTCCGGCGCCTGCCGCCAGCAACAGCGGCCATTCCCCCAGTTGCCCGTAGACGGTCTGATTCGCCCGAGCCTGCAGCCGCACCAACAGGGTTCCTGGCTCCATCGGAGCCAAGGAGGCCCCCAGCCGCCCATCGGGCTGCACCACCAGACTCGGGCCGCTATTGGCGGCACTGACCAGCCAGCGACTGGCCTCAATCGCCCGCAACTGGGACAGGGCCTGGAACTGCCGCTGCAACAGCAATGGATAGGGGTCGAGATTGGCGCTGGCCAGGATCCAGCCACCCCCCGCCCGGGAGGCAGCGATTAACCCAGACCCATCGGCGATCTCGTAGCAAATGGCCACCGCCAGATCCCCCTGGGGGCGCTGCAGCAGACGCGAGGCCGCTCCCGGCTCGACCCCACCGACCGCAGACAACCCAGCCCAACGCAGAAGAGCTCCACCGGGGACCCATTCCCCCAGCGGCACCAAGCGGTGCTTATCGATCCCCCCCTCCGCCTGCAGTGCCTGAGGGGGAAAGCGCAGAACACTGCTGCGCAGCTGGGTCTCCTCCTGACGGAAGCCACCGCTGAGAACCTCCACTCCCGCTGCAGTGGGCAGCCCCTGCCCCAGAGCCAAGGCCCCCTCGGGCAGCACCAACAGGTCAGCGCCCTGGGCCTCCGCATCGGCCTGGGCCTGGCGCAGCTGCCGCTCCAGAGACCGCTGCTGAACCCAGCTGAACTTCTCGCGGGTGGGAATATCGGGCTGCAGCACCAGCACCGACAGCCAGGGAGCACCTGGGTCCTCTAGGGCGCTGCGCTGCAGCTGCTGCCAACCCAGACCATGGAGCAGGGCGAGCACCAGCAACCAGGACAGCCAGCCACGCCAAAGCCCGCGTCGCCCCTCCCACCAGCCGAGGAGCAAACGCCAGAGCCCCCAGGCCAGCAGTAACTGCAGCGCCGCCAAGCCACCGGCCCCAATCCACTGGGCCAGCCCCGCCAGGGCGCGATCACCCGGCAGAACGGCCGCCCCCAGCCCCAGCCAAAACAGAGGCCCCTTGGCCATCCAGACCTCACCCAAGCCCCAAAGGGCCGAGGCCAGAAGCGCCACAGACCAACGGCCAGCGCCGAACCGCCCCACCAGGGCGCGCCAGAGCGCCACCAACCCCGCCCCCAGTAGTCCCAGGGCCAACCAGAGCAGCAGACAAAGCGGCAGGCTCAAGGGCAGGGGCACCCCAATCCAATCGAGGGGGTGCAACCAAAGCAGCCAGCGATGGCTGACCAAGACCGCAGCAGCAGCCCAGAGGGCCGCCGGCCCAGGACCAAAGGCCCAGAGCGGCACCAGAGCCAGCCAGAGCAGGGGCGGGGATCCCAGGGGGGGCAGCGCCACACCGGCCAGCAGACCAGCCGCCAGGGCTCCGCTCCAGACCAGTCGCCGGTTCTCTGCCATGGCCACTGACCCTATAGAGGGTCCTGGCTGCTGCAGGGCTGGAAGCAGTGAAAGACAACAGCCCAGCGCAAAGAGAGCTGCCATCAGCTTTGGGGCAGTCTCTCAGTGATTACACGGACACGTGTTCAGTGGCGCAGAGAAGTTGCGGCGGATTAAACGAAAGAGCTACCAATCAGATCCGTGGGCGATCAGCTGCTCTTCCAACTCTGGAGTGATACCGCTGTCGGTGAGATCAGAGCTTGGGGGATACCCCAATTCACGCAACCACTCGACAAGAAGACGCCGATCACGCATGGCCACCGCCAGCTCTAGAAGATGACCGCCTGATTGGCAATCAACCTGAATGGAGTCCTCGAGAACCTCGAGCTCTGAGCAAATAGCCCGATAAAGGCAATAGTCACGAAGACTGAGCTCGCTGATGCTGCGGCGACGAAGTGAATCCACCTCAGGATTTTGAATCAACTGGCTAAGGAAAAGCCAACACCTGCAGATCCAAGGAGGAAATGCAGCCGTTCTGCATCTAGAAAAAGAAGATTTAGATCGATCGACATTGGCTTGAAGCCAAAGTGAAGCAAAGATACAGCGAAACCCAAAGGCCCAGAGGGAAGGCATCAGGGTTTATCGGAGAAGGTGCAGAGATCACTGAGGAATCAAGACCCTTGAAATGCACTTTCTTCGTTCACCAGCTCCCGAAATAGCCGGGCCATTTGAGTGCCACAAGTCTGGCAGCGGGACTGAACCTCAAAGGACTTTTCATGACAACATTCTTGTCCAACCGCAATGGACTGCAGACCTGGTCTGCATTTGGAGACTGGATCACTTCGACCAACCAAAGGCTTTACATCGGCTGGTTTGGGGTCTTGATGATTCCAACGACCCTCGCTGCCACTGCGGCGTTTGTGATTGCCTTCCTCAGCGCTCCGGGTGTCGACCTGGACGGCGTCAGGCAACCCATCACAGGATCACTCCTCAGTGGGAACAACATCATTACCGCCGCAGTCGTGCCCAGCTCAAATGCCATCGGACTCCATTTTTATCCGATCTGGGAAGCGGGAAGTCTGGATGAGTGGCTTTACAACGGCGGACCGTACCAATTAATTGTCTTTCACTTTCTGATCGCCATCACGGCCTACATGGGGCGGCAGTGGGAATTGAGCTATCGCCTAGGAATGCGGCCGTGGATTGCCATTGCCTTTTCAGCACCTTGGTCAGCAGCAATGGCTGTACTTCTGGTTTACCCAATGGGCCAGGGCTCGTTTTCAGAGGGAATGCCTCTTGGAATATCGGGCACATTCAACTTCATGCTTGTCCTCCAAGCTGAACACAATGTATTAATGCATCCATTTCACATGCTTGCCGTAGCCGGAACATTTGGGGGGGCACTCCTCGCGGCAGTTCATGGATCACTCGTCTCAAGCAACCTGGTTCGAGAAACCACAGAACAGGAGTCGATTAATCGTGGATATCGCTTTGGCCAGAAGGAGGTGACTTACAACATCGTCTCAGCTCACGCCTACTTCGGTCGGCTCGTCTTCCCCTATGCAGCATTGAATAACAGCCGAAGCATCCATGCCATTCTCTTTGCATGGCCAGTACTCGGGATTTGGTTCTCGTCCCTTGCAATCGCCAGCTTTTCCTTTGGACTGAATGGTCTAAATTTCAATCAATCGATCCTTGATCCTCAAGGTCGTGTCGTTCACAGCTGGGCTGATGTACTAAACCGGACAGATCTTGGCATCGAAGCCATGCACGAAAGAAATGCTCACAATTTCCCACTTGATCTTGCGGTCTCAAGCACACTCCAAATAGCCATGAAGTAAAAATGGCGGATCCAACAGACAAAAGCCCTGACTGAGGCAATCAAGAGAAGGAGGACTGGCGAGAATTTCACCAGTCCTTTTTTTGAGCCATTCAACGCAACAGTGAATCTTTTCTAACAACGCGCGAGACACTTCGAGCGTAGCCCTGATCCTGCGTTCCGAATAGAAGATCCCAGAACGTGAAATAAAGCCCAAAGTTAGAGCCCTGTTTTTGATGATGAATGGAATGATGAACAGGGCCAATCAACCAACGCCCCAACCAGTGATGAGGAAATGCCTCCGGCAATCCAGCCGGCGGCATGTGGTTCAAAGCAGCCCAAACAGACATCGTCACAAGAAGGGCAAACAGTGTGACGAAGTGAAGCGGAACGGTCATCGCAACAACCACAATAAAAACAGAGTGGAAGAGTGACTCGATTGGGTCAAAAGCAAATGAAGTCCAGGCTGAATAATGCCTTGACCGATGATGCCCTAGGTGCGCAATCCTGTAGAGGGCAGGATGATGCAGAAGGCGATGAACAAAGTAGAAGACGGCATCCTGTACAGCCAAAACACCAAGAAATCCTGTCAACTGAAAAGGAAGCTGCCATTCAGACTCGTGATGGTAAAGCTGTACGTACCCAGATCCATGCAGGATCAGCGAAACTGAGCCAACACAAGCGAAGACCAATGAAGACGAAAAGCTGAGTCGAAGATCGTTGGCATTCGCTCGGCCAAAACAGCTGGGACCATCTCGAAGCAAGAGCCCCGAGACAAGAGCGATCAGAACAGAGCGAGCACTGATGATCAGAAAAATCACAACAAAGCCCATCAAAAAGAGACTGACTCGATCAAGCAAGACAACGACCGAAGCGAAAGGCCCTGGCACCGTCACCGTGAATCCAACTCCATCTAGACCAAGCTATTAACCTTCAGCAGCCCAAGGGATCAAGTCTCAAATACGCAGCAGATCTTCTGCATGTACTGCCAATCGCGAGCATTGAGGAAGCCTCTCAATCCTGATCCTTAATGATTCGGACAATGCATAAGAAACTGATTTCACACAGAGCACGCCGTGCTCCAGCAGAGCATCAACTCAGCAGGCAAAAAGCATGACTTACGCGATAAGAAAGACCACAAGCCTGGCCATACTCAAAACTGTTGGTGTGCTTGGGTCAGGCGCACTGTTCATAGGCGCCTGACCTCTGGGCCAGCTAGACCAGCAAAAGGCAGAGCTGGCGCCAACCCTCTCTGATCAGCTCAGCTCGCTTACCACCAAAGAAGTGATATGGATCCCAGCCGGACCCTGCAACAACTTCTCTTCCGCGGCCTTGGCACCACTTCACTGGTGGCCGATCGCCTGCGGAGCGTGACCCAGGCCTGGGTCAGCAGTGGGCGCCTGGATCCAAGCCAGGCCAGCGCCTTGGTGGATGACGTTCTCGCCAGCCTTCGCGGCGAGAACCCCGAGCTGGAGAAACAGACCGAACGGCAGGTCGAGCGCAACCTGGACCACCTGCTGCAGGACCTGGGCCTGGCCCGCCAGCGGGAGGTGGATGAACTGCGGGGCCGCATCGATCGCCTGGAGCAGCAGCTCCGGCAAAAGCAATCCCAACTCGAGATCCCGGACTGAGAGGCAACTAGGCGAGAATCGGCCCTTGATGCCTCTTTGATCCAGCCATGCGGGACATCCTGATCAGCTCCGCCGTTTGCGTCGGCTGCCTCTTGCTGGCACTGGTGAGCCAGATCGTGGCGCCCTCCACCGTGAACGCCGCCCCCAGCCAGCCGGCCGTGCAACAGGCCGTGGCCAGTGCCCCAGTCCAGGCCAGCTTCAGCGGCCAGATCGAGCTCGATCCGGAGGACCCCAACCCCAGCCTCTTCACCATGGCCAGCGACGTCATCGCCGACAGTGGGGCATCTGCCCTCGGAGGAGAAATGGTTGCGGCCAAAGAACGGATGACCCCCAGCGGTCTGCGCATCACCGACCTGGTGATCGGTGATGGCCCTGAGGCCAGCTCCGGTCAGCTCGTTGTTGTGAACTACCGCGGCACCCTTGAGAACGGCAAAGAGTTCGACAGCAGCTACGGCCGCGGTCCCTTCAGCTTCCCCCTCGGCGCCGGTCGCGTGATCAAGGGCTGGGATGAGGGCGTCGCCGGCATGCAGGTGGGCGGCAAGCGCAAGCTCGTGATCCCCCCCGATCTGGCCTACGGCGAGCGCGGTGCCGGCGGTGTGATCCCCCCGAACGCCACCTTGATCTTTGAGGTGGAACTGCTCGAGATCAAGGGCTGATCCGTTCCATGGGAGCCGCGCCAGCGGTGCGGTTCCCGCGACTGTCGAAACTTCAAACGATCGTTAGGATGCCGCCGCCGTCCGGCATTTGGCCGGGCATTGAAAAGCACGATCCTTCCGTTCATGGCTCATACGCTGCCCGCGCTGCCCTACGGCCTCGACGCCCTCGAGCCCCATATCTCCCGCCAAACCCTTGAGTTCCACCACGGCAAGCACCACAACGCTTACGTGACCAACCTCAACAACCTGGTGGCTGGCACCGATCTGGAAGGCAAGAGCCTCGAAGACACCATCGTTGCCGTGGCCGGTGATGCCGGCAAGGCTGGTGTGTTCAACAACGCCGCCCAGGTCTGGAACCACAGCTTCTACTGGCAGTGCATCAAGCCCAACGGTGGCGGCACCCCCAGCGGCGCGCTGCTCGACAAGATCAACGCTGACTTCGGCAGCTTCGAGAAGTTCGTTGAGGCCTTCAAGGCAGCCGGCGCCACCCAGTTCGGTAGCGGCTGGGCCTGGCTCGTGCTCGACAACGGCACCCTGAAGGTCACCAAGACCGGCAACGCCGATCTGCCCCTGGCCCACGGCCAGAAGGCCCTGCTGACCATGGACGTCTGGGAGCACGCCTACTACCTGGACTACCAGAACCGCCGCCCCGACTACATCAGCACCTACCTCGACAAGCTGGTCAACTGGGACTTCGTGGCCGCCAACCTGGCCGCCGCCTGATTCGAGCGATCCAAGCCAAGCCCCCGCACAAGCGGGGGCTTTTTTTATGGTCGGGCGCTCTCGAGAACCGATTCCGGTGCGATCCACATCGCATCGCCATAGGAGAAGAAGCGATAGCCCTCGGCCTTGGCCTCCTCATAGAGATCCAGCAGGCGGCGGCGACCGACCAGGGCACTGACCAGCAGCAGCAGCGAGCTCTTGGGCAGGTGGAAATTCGTCAGCAGTCCCTGCACCACCGCAAAGCGATAGCCGGGCTGAATCACCAGATTCACCGGCCCGGCATGGGGCTGGAGCTCGCCCCCATGGAGCTGGGCCACGGCCTCCAGGCTGCGAACGGAGGTGGTTCCAACCGCAATCACCCGGCCGCCACGGGCGCGGCACTGGGCCACGGCCTCCACAGCGGCCGGCGACACCTCAACCCACTCGCTGTGGAGCTCCAGCTGGGTCAGGTCCTCGGTCTCCACCGGCCGAAAGGTGCCCAGGCCCACATGCAGGGTCACAGTTGTGCGCTGCACACCTCGCGCCTCCAGGGCTTCGAGCAAGGCATCGCTGAGGTGGAGGCCCGCCGTCGGAGCAGCCACCGCCCCGGGCCGCGAGGCATAGCGGGTCTGGTAGCGGCTGTCGTCCTCGCTGGAGTGCTGGTGGATGTAGGGCGGCAGGGGGATTTCGCCATAGCGCGCCAGCAGCGCCTCGATCGCTTCTGGGGTGGTGCACTCCGCCGGAAAACGCACCACCCGGCCACCGGTCTCGGCGTCGACGGCCACGATCTCCAGGGGCTGGGGCGGTTGACCGGGATGCTCCATCTGCAGGATCTCGCCCGGCTTCAGGCGCTTGGCTGGCTTGGCCAAACAGAGCCAATCACTGCCTTCCACAGGCTCCAGCACCAGGAGCTCCACCGCGCCGCCGCTGGCCCGGCGGGCCTGAAGGCGCGCCTTCAGCACCCGGGTGTTGTTGACCACCAGCAAGTCGCCCGGTTTCAGCAGCTGCTGCAGCTCCCAGACCGTTTGGTGGCTGCAGCCCTCAGGGCCTTCAAGCGCCAGCAACCGAGCCGCATGGCGGGGCTCCACGGGGCGCTGGGCGATGAACGTCTCCGGGAGATCGAAGACGTAGCTCGAAAGCAGCTGATCGTCGCTGATCAGAAGGCCAGGCTCTCGGGGTTGGTCTCGATCAGCTGGGCCAGATCCTTCAGGAAGGCCGCCGCATCGGCGCCGTAGATCACGCGGTGATCACAGGTCAGGTTGACCTGCATCTGGTTCGCCACGCGGATCGAGCCGTCCTTGCCGCCCACGACGGTGGGACGGGAGGCGGCCACCGCCAGGATCGCGCCGGTGCCCGGGGGCAGGATCGCGTCGAAGCGATCCACACCGAACATCCCCAGGTTGGAAAGGGTGAAGGTGCCGGTGCTGTACTCCTCAGGCTGCAGCTGCTTGCTGCGGGCCCGGCTCACCAGATCCGCCCAGTTGCGGGCCAGGGAGTGGATATCGGTCTTGTCGGCGTTGGCCAGCACGGGGGTGATCAAGCCACCGTCTTCCATCGCCACGGCCACGGCCACGTTCACCGCAGCGGGGTAAACCATGGCGCTGCCATCGGCACTGGTGGCGGCATTGACCTGGGGGTGACGGGCCAGCACCACACCCACGGCCTTGGCCAGCAGGGCGGTCATGGTGACGCCCTTGCTCTTCACCTGCTTGTAGAAGGCGTCCAGCTTGGTGGTGGTGATCGTGTAGCCGACCCGGAAGGTCGGCACCGCCAGGCTCGCCACCATGTTGCGGTTGACCGCACCCTGCAGGGTGTTGAAGGCCACGCTCTCGCCGGGACGACCAAAGGCATTGCCCGCCGGTGCAGCCGCAGGAGCAGCGGCACCATTTCCGCTGCCGCTGGCAGCGGGAGCTGAGCCCTCGGCCACGCGGGGTACGGCCACGGTCAGACCCAGGGCCCGCTCAACGTCCTCGGCCTGGATTCGCCCGTGGGGGCCGCTGCCGCGCAGGGTCTCCAGGGCGACGCCGTGCTGGCTGGCCAGTTTCTTGGCCCGGGGGCTGGCCACCACCCGGCCATTGGTCACAGGAGCGGGGGCAGCGGCAACGGGAGCCGGGGCTGCTGCAACGGGTGCGGGGGCAGGAGCCGCTGCAGGAGTAGGTGCCGGAGCAGCGGCCGGGGCAGGAGCGGCAGCGGCGGCTGGTGCGCTGGGGGCCTTGGCCTGGGCCTCGGCGATCTCAGCCTCGGTCTCCACCACGAGGCCGATGGTTTCACCAACGGGGGCCGTGCTGCCTGCGGGCATCAACACCGCTGCGAGGTAGCCCTCGTTGAAGGACTCCACGTCCATGTCGGCCTTGTCCGACTCGACGACCAGGACGGACTCACCGCGGCCGACCTTGTCACCTGGCTTCTTCAGCCATTCCACGATCTTGCCCTCCGTCATGGTGGAGGAGAGGGCGGGCATGAAGATTTCGTGGGTGGCCAACGGAGGTCTGCCGCTCAATTGAGGCGGATTTTACGCGGCTCAGCGGCCGGGACCTCCGGAGTGGCGACTTAGAGGGCTCCCTCGATCGACTCGATCACCCCATCGCGCACAACCACAGCCACCTGGAGCTTCTCCACGAGGTTGTCGCCCACCTTGACGTCGGTGAAGCTGTCGAGCTGGCCCTGCTCAACGATCTGCTCCATCTCCAGGTCGCGGACCTGGCGCTGCTGCTCGAGCAGCTGACGCTTCTGCTCCTCAAGCTCGGCGCGCTTGGCCGCCACCTGCTCCTGCACAGAACCCACCTGCTCCTGGACGCGGGGATCGAGGGGGTTGGCGCTCTGGCTGCGGATCGCGTCCACAAGCTGCTGCCCTTCCTGCTCGAGCTGCCCCAGCTGGGCGTCGCTATTGGCGATGGCCGCGCTGATCTCGCGCTCGGCGTCCTCCTTCCAACGGGGGGTCACCACCGCGCGAACGGTGATGGAGCGCTTCACGGAGAGGGAACCGTCGGCCATGGAAGGGGGTTTCGCGGCGCCCAGCCTGTCAGGGGCGAGCGAGGCCGACAACGCCCGGCTCGGGCGGGTTCCCGGCCCTAGCGCCCGTAGATCGCCTCAATCGCTTGGGCATCGCGATCGGCGATGCGATCGCGCTTTTGCTTGAGGGTTTGGGTCAGCAAGCCGTTGTCGATGCTGAAGGCCTCCACCAGGGCCACCCCCGCCAGCCGTTCATCCGGGCGGGCGCCCACCCGGGACTGCAGGCGGCGATTCAGGCGGCTGGTCAGGGCCTTGAGCAGCGCCGGATCGGCGGCCGACATCCCCTGCTCGGCCGCGAAGGCCTCCAGGTTCTCCAGCTTCGGCACCACCAAGGCGCCCAGGGCCTTGCGGTCCTGCCCCACCAGCATCACCTGCTCCACCAGGGAGCAGGCCACCAGGCACTCCTCCAGGGGGCCCGGCTCGATGTTCTCGCCGCTGCTCAGGACGATCGTGTCCTTGGCGCGGCCGGTCAGCACCAAGGTGCCGTCGGCAAGCAGGTGGCCGAGGTCCCCGGTGTCAAACCAGCCCTCGGCATCGAGCACCTTGGCGGTGGCCTCTGGCTTGCCCAGGTAGCCGCCCATCACCTGGGCGCCCTTGGCCAAGACCTTGCCCCGCTCGCCGATGGCCAGCACCGCCCCGGTCTCGGGATCGGTGATCTTGATGGAGGTGCCCGCAAGCGGTTGGCCGGAGCTGCCGCGGCGGTTGTTCCAGCGGCGCCGGCAGGTCAAGACCGGACTGGTTTCGGTCAGGCCGTAGCCCACCAGCAGCTCAATACCGATGGCCTCAAAGAAACCATCGACGTGGATCGCCAAGGCACCGCCACCGCTGATGGCCGTGCGCAGGCGCCCTCCGATCAGCTGAGCGCGGACCTTCGGCCAGAACAGCTGCTCGGCCACCCCATGCAGGGGCCAACTCAGCAGCGCCCCGGCGGCGGCGGCCAGACGGCGGCGCTTGCGCTCAGGGATCAAGGTGCGATCCGCCGCCACCCGCCTCGAGAGGCAGTGGAAGCGGCTGACCTTCAGGGCCGAGCGGAGCAGCTTGGCGCGGCTCGCCGGCATGGCGCTCAGGGCATCTTCAAAGCCGCTCAGCAGGGCTTCCCAGAGCCGGGGAACACTGATCAGATAGTGGGGGCGAACCCGCTGCAGATCCGGACGCAGTTGCTTGAGCGTCGTGTAGGTCTGCTGGCAGCCGCAGGAGAGCAGGAAGTACTCCGCGCTGCGCTCATAGGCGTGCCAGATCGGCAGAACGCTCAGGACCCGATCGCCCGGGCGCGGCGCCACCGCCACACCGAGGCTGCGCAGCTGCTGCAGCAAGTTGGCGTGGCTCAGGGGAACGCCCTTCGGCCGGCCCGTGGTGCCCGAGGTGTAGAGCACGGTGGCCAGGCGCTCCTCTCCGCCTTCAGGCCAGGCAGGAGCGGGGCTGCTCGCCCCCTTGGCCATCAGCTCATCCCAGGTGAAGCAAGGGACCACCGGCACCACCGAACCGCGGTCCCCCTGCAGCAGCACCACAAAGCGCAGCTGCCCGAGGAGCTCACTGCTGAGCTTCAAACGCTGCAGCAGCTCTGCGGACTCCAGCACCAGCGCCACCGCGCCGCAGTCGCCCGCGATGTAGCGCAGCTCATCCACGGGGGCCGCGCTGCCGCGAACCGCATCCGCAGCCCCCAGACGCATCAGACCCTGGTCCGCCACCAGCCAGCGGGGGCAGTTTTCCGAGAACAACCCCACCACCTCCCCCGGCCGGACCCCGAGAGCCGCAAACCCTGCCGCAGCCTGCTCGATCTGTTGATGCAGGGCGCGGAAGCTCAGCTGCTCCGGTGGCTTGGCATGGGGAGCCTCCAGGGCAGGCGCATCGCCGTGGCGTTCAGCCAGCTGCCCCCAGAGCTGCTCAAGGCCGCGGAGTGCACTCCAGTCGTGCCTCTCGGCCAAGGCGCGCTGATCTTGGCGGCTGCCAGTCCAGCTGATCTCGGCGAGCGGCATGGGGGATATCAGTCAGTTGGCCCCGGTCTTACCACCCCTGGAGCTGCTCCTGCAGGGTTGGGGCTCGCAACTGCAAACCAAAGCGACGCGCGAAGGTCTCCAGCAGCCGTGGCCGCAGCGCCGCCGCCGAGAGCTCCGGCCGCCAATCCACCAGCCGCCCGACCTCCCGGTTCGCAATCCCGCAGGGCACGACTTCGGCAAAACCGGCGAGGTCCGCCTCCACGTTCAAGGCCAAGCCGTGCTGGCTGATCCAGCGGCGGGCACCAACCCCAATGGCGGCCAGCTTGCGGCCCTCCAGCCAAACCCCCGTGAGCCCCTCCAGGCGGCCGGCCTCCAAGCCCAGCTCCGCCAACAGATCGATCACCACCCCCTCCAACTCCCGCAGATAGAGGTGCAGATCAGCGCCATGGCGCTGCAGGTTGAGCACGGGATACAGCACCAACTGCCCTGGGCAGTGGTGGGTCACCTCACCGCCGCGGTCGATCCGAAACAGCGGCGCGGGGGGATCGGCTGGATCAAAGCCCAGAAACCCCGGGTCGGCCCCGCGACCGAGGGTGTAACAGGGCTCATGCTCCAGCAGCAGCACTGCCTCCGGCCCATCGGGATCCTCCAGCAGACGCCGTTGCAACTGCTGCTGCCAATCCCAGGCCAGCGCGAAGGGAACGCAGCCGGTGGGCTCGAAACAGATTGCGTCGCGGGTGGGCGAGGCCGTGGTTGAACTCACTGACCGTTCCTAGCGTTTAAGCGGGTCCACCGCCGAGGAGGCAAGGGATGAAGCTCGTGATTCATGGCCGCAATCTGGAGGTCACTCCAGCCATCCGCGAGTACACCGAAGAGAAGCTCAAGCGCGCGACCAGTCATTTCGACGGGATGGTGAAAGAGGCGGACGTGCATCTCTCGGTGGCCCGCAATCCCCGTGTTCCGCAACAGACCGCCGAGGTGACGGTCTTCGCCAACGGCACCGTCATCCGCGCCCAGGAACGCAGCGAAAACCTCTACGCCAGCATCGATCTGGTGGCCGGGAAATTGACGCGGCAGCTGCGCCGCTACAAGGACCGCCACGGCGACCACCACCACAGCCATGGCCACCACGCCAGCGAGACCCCCAGCGTGGTGGAGATGGCCGGCGATGACAGCGTCAGCGGATCTCTGCTGGACGGCAAGGAAGCCGGTCTGCCCAGCCGCGGGGTGCGCCGCAAGTACTTCTCGATGCCGGCGATGAGCCTCGAGGAGGCCATGCATCAACTGGAGTTGATCGACCACGACTTCTATCTCTTCCGCGACGCCGGCAGTGATGAGCTGCAGGTGGTCTACCGCCGCAACCATGGAGGATTTGGCGTCATCCAGGCCAAGGACTGAACGCAACTGTGCGCGACCTGCCCGATCTCGCTCCCCTGATCGATCACGCCCTGTTGGATCCCCACCAGGGCCAGGAGGCCATCCTCCGCTGCTGCGATGAGGCCAAACACTTCGGCTTTGCTGGGGTCTGCCTGGCCTCCCGCTGGCTGGATCTCGCGCGGGAGCGGCTCGGTCCAAGCGGCGGGCGAGGCCCGAAGCTGATCAGTGTGATCGGCTTCCCCTTCGGCGCGATCCCCGCCGAGATCAAGCGCCAAGAGGCCGAATGGGCCGCGGCCGCCGGTGCCGATGAACTCGATGTGGTGCCGGACTTCGGGGCCCTGGCCGACGGCAACAGCAGTCAGTTCTGCGAGGACCTTGCCCCGATCGCCGAATTGGGGCTGCCCTTCAAGGTGATCCTGGAGGTGGGACGGCTGTCGCCCGAGGTTCTGGAGTGGGCCGTCGAGGCCAGCATCGATGTCGGCGCCAGCATGCTCAAGACCGGCAGCGGCTTTGGCCCGGCGGCCAGCCTTGAGCAGGTCAAACAGCTGCGGCAACTGGCCCGTGGCCGGGCCGCGATCAAAGCCTCCGGTGGCATCAGCGGACTCGAGCAGGCCTACGGCCTCGTCGAAGCCGGGGCCAGCCGGCTGGGGACCAGCCGGGGGGTGGCCCTGATGGAGGCCCTGCGGGCCAAGGCAGCGTGAGCCCAGAGCAACGGCTTGAGGGGCTGGTGCTGCGCAGCAGTCCCCTGGGGGAAAGCGACCGTCTGATCACGGTCCTCAGCAATGAGGAGGGCCTGATCCGACTGGCGGCCCCCGGCGCCCGCAAGCCCAAGAGTTCCCTGGCCGCCGCCGTGCCCCTGGCGGTCCTCAGCCTGCAGGTGGGGGGCCGCAGCGGCCTGAAGCGCGTGCGCCAACTGCGGGTGCTGCGCAACTTCTCCCACCTGGCGGAGCGGCTGGAGACCCTGGCCGCCGCCCAGGGATTGGCCGAGGTCGCTCTGCTGCTGGTGCCCAGTGGCGATGCGATCGAGGGTCTACTAGAGGACCTACTGGTGCAGCTCGCCCGCCTGGAGTTGGTGGTCAAGGAGAAGCAAGACAGCCTGGAAGCCCTGGCCATCAGTGTTCAGGGCCTCACCCACCTGTTGGCCCTGGGGGGCTACGCCCTGCCCCTGGCGGAGTGCTGCCGCAGCGGGGAGCCCCTGGATCCGCCCCTGGGGAATTGGGACTGGCGCTGCAGCCTGCTGCCCAGTGAGGGCTTCGTGATCGGCGCCGTGCCCGGCGCCCAGATGGTGCTGAACGCCTCCGAGCTGGCCCTGTTGCAGCGGCTGCTACGGCCGGCGTTGCCCCGCAAGCGCGATGGAACGCTGATGGGACCGGAGTCGGTCTGGCTCCGGTTGCTGCAACTGCTGGAGCTCTGGTGCCGAGAACACCTCAACCGCAGCGCCCGGTCCTGGCGAATGCTGAGGCAGTGCTTCGACGATGGGGCATCATCGGTAGCCGGGAGGTCCTGAAGAACGTGAGCGAAGACCCGCGGTCTCCAGGTGACAACACAGGGCTCCAGGGGGTTTTGGCCCTGCCCGAATTCCGCAAGCTCTGGCTTGGGCAGATCTTCAGCCAGCTGGCGGACAAGTTCTACATCGTGTTGATGGTGTTCCTCATCGCCCAGTACTGGGCGGGGGCAACACCACCCGAGGGCGGTGCGCTGGTGGAGGCCGCCGGGGCGTTCAACCTCAGCATCGAGGGCCGGGCCCAGTGGATCACCCTGCTGGCCACGGGGATCTATGTGGCCAACACCATCCCAGCGATGGTCCTGGGTTTGGTGGCTGGGGTCTGGGCCGATCGCTGGCGCAAGCGCGAAGTCATGGTGGCCAGCAATGGCATCCGTGCGGGCCTGGCCCTGCTCACTCCCCTCTGCCTGCTGGATGGCCCCCATTGGCTGGGGCTGAGCTGGGGCTACTGGGCCCTGCTGGTCATCACCTTTTTGGAGTCGGTGCTGACCCAGTTTTTTGCACCGGCGGAGCAAGCCGCGATCCCGATGCTGGTGCCCACGCGCCAGCTACTGGCGGCCAACTCGCTGTATCAGGCCACGAGCATGGCCGCCACAATCGTTGGCTTTGCCCTGGGTGATCCGATCCTGCGGGGTCTGAAATATGGCCTGGGTGCCCTGGGCATTGCCAACGGCGAATTCGCCCTATTGCCCCTCTGCTACGGCCTGGCTGCCCTCTCGATCGCTTGGATTCGCGTCGAGGAAACGCCGCAGCGCAGCCACGACGAGAACATCTGGCGCGAGATCTCCGAAGGCCTGGAGGTGCTTAAGCAGCGTCCAACCGTCCGCAGCGCGATGCTCCAGCTGGTGCTGCTCTACAGCCTGCTGGCGGCGCTTTATGTCTTGGCGATCAGCCTGGCCTCCGCCATCCGTCAGCTGGGACCCACCCAATTCGGAACCCTGCTGGCCATGAGTGGCATCGGCCTCGCCCTGGGCGCCGTCGCTGTCGCCCAGATCGGCCATCGCTTCAACCGCCGCCGTCTGGCCTCCGCGGGCCTGGGAACGATCGCCTGGAGCCTGGTGCTGCTCGGCCAACTGCGCGGCAGCCTCGGCTTCACCCTCGCCCTCTGCACGGTGCTCGGTGTGGGGGCCGCCCTGCTGGCCATCCCCGCCCAAACCACCATCCAAGAGGACACCCCGGAATCGATGCGGGGCAAGGTCTTTGGCCTGCAGAACAACCTGATCAACATCGCCTTGAGCCTGCCGCTGGTGCTCGCCGGCGCAATCGTCAGCCGCTACGGGCTACTGCCGGTCCTCTGGGTCTTGGCGGGGCTGGCGGTGGCCGCTGCGCTGCTCGAGCAGCCGTGGAAACGCTGCTAGTTTCGGCACTTGGTCGAGTAGCCGCTGCGTGGCCCACATCGCCTGGTTGGGCAAGAAGTCACCCTTCTGCGGCAACGTCACCTACGGCCTGACCACCACCGAGGCCCTACGGGATCGGGGCCACGAGATCAGCTTTATCCACTTCGACAGCCCAGGAACGGCGAGCCCGGACGTGGCCCTGCCCTATCTGGTCAAGTCGCAGGTTTACACGATTCCCTCCCCAGGAGCCCAGCGGGAACTGCGGGAGTCGCTGGAGCGGCTGAAACCGGATCTGGTGCACGCCAGCTTGACCCTCTCCCCCCTGGATTTCCGGCTGCCGGATCTCTGCCAGCAGCTGGGCCTGCCGCTGGTGGCGACCTTCCACCCCCCCTTTGACGCCAGCCTGCGCAACCTGAGCGCCGGCACCCAGCAGCTGACCTATCAGCTCTACGCCCCATCCCTGGCCAAGTACGACCGGGTGGTGGTCTTCTCGGAACTGCAGGCGGATGTGTTGATGCGACTCGGGGTCCCCAGGGATCGCCTGGCGGTGATCCCCAACGGGGTCGACCCCCAGCGCTGGAGTCCCAGCAACCCAACCGCACCCTCAGAACGGCTGCAGGAGCTGCGCCAACGCTTCAGTGGCCAGCGGGTCTTTCTCTACATGGGGCGAATCGCCACGGAGAAGAACGTCGAAGCGCTGCTGCGGGCCTGGAAGTTGGTCCAGCCCAGCGGCTGCAAGCTCGTGGTGGTGGGCGATGGTCCGATGCGCCAATCGCTGATGCAGAACTACGGCGAGGACGCCGGCATCCTCTGGTGGGGCCATGAACCGGAGCAGGCCGTGCGGCTGGCGCTCCTGCAGCTGGCGGAGGTCTTTCTCCTGCCCTCCCTGGTGGAGGGGCTCTCCCTGGCACTGCTGGAGGCCATGGCCAGTGGCACCGCCTGTGTCGCCACCGATGCCGGGGCCGATGGGGAGGTGCTCGAGGGCGGGGCCGGCATCGTCATCAGCACCCAAGGGGTCACCACCCAACTGCGCACCCTGCTGCCGGTGCTGCGGGACCAGCCCGTCCTTAGTGCAGAACTGGGCCGGCGTGCCCGCCAGCGGGCGCTGGAGCGCTACACCCTCACCCGCAACATCGACCAGCTGGAGCGGCTCTACGGCGAGCTCAGCCCGGCGGCGCAGGCAGTGGCCTAGGCCAGCTCGGCGCAGCAGGCGGCAAAAGCCAGGGTGGGGTCCTCAGCCTTGGTGATCGGGCGGCCGATCACCAGCTGGGAGGCTCCAGCGGCGATGGCCTCAGCGGGACCCAGCACCCGGGCCTGATCGCCCGCGGCGCTGCCCTTCGGGCGAATCCCCGGGGTCACCAGCGCGAAGGGTTCTGGGTGCTGGGCCCGCAGGCTGGCGGCCTCCAGCGGAGAACAGACGCAACCGCCAATTCCCGCCCCTGCGGCCAGGGCCGCCAAGGCCGGAACCCGTTCAGCGATGTCCTGACGGATGGCCAGTTCCCGCTGCAGCCGCTGCTCCTCCCAACTGGTCAGCACCGTCACCGCCAGCAGGGTCGGAGCGGCCAGTCCAGCGACTTGGGCGCCCTCAGCAGCGGCGGCCTGGGCCGCCTGCAGGGCTTCACTACCGGCGCAGGCATGGACCGTGATCAGCTCCGCACCCAGGCCAGCCGCCCGCCGGCAGGCACCGGCCATGGTGGCGGGGATGTCGTGGAACTTCAGGTCGAGGAAGACCCGCAGGCCCTGCTCCCGCAACTGGGCCACCACCTCAGGGCCCGCCTGAACAAAGAGCTCCAGGCCGACCTTGACCCAGCGCAGGCCCTCGACCCCGCGGCTGAAGGCCAGGGCCTGATCCGGGGCCATGCCATCGAGGGCAACGATGATCCGCTCAGCGGCAGGCCTGGTCACGGGGAGGCAGCTCTCGATGAAGATCTCAGGCTACGAATTGTCCTGGCGCGTTCTCCAGGAGCGACCCAGCATGGGATCAGCACCTTGCCTCGCCCATGGGTCCGCGGATCCTGCATCCCGAGCAACTCCAGGGGTTTCGGCTGGGCAGCAATGACCACTGCCGGCTGGCCCTGCTCAGCAAGCCGGAAGCCGGCGGCTGCACGCAGTTCCTAGAGGTGCATGACCCCTGCGATCGGGTCCCCGCCCACAGCCATCACCAGGCCGCCGAGCTGTTCTTCGTTCTGCGGGGGAACGTGGTGTTCCACGTCGGTGAGTCCAGCATCACCGCCAGTGGTGGGGACTTTGTCAGCGTCCCCGGCGATGCGATCCACGACCTGGAGAACCCAGGCCCAGGCAGGGTTTACCTGATCACAGTGCTCAGCCGCGATGGTGGCTTCGCTGACCTGCTGGAGCACGGGATCCCGACGCCGTTGGATGCGGAAGATCTGGCTGTGCTGCGCAGCCTCTAGGTCACAAAAGCCAACCAAATCAAGCCAAGGGGGCCCGGGCTCCACAGGTTGTGGGCAGACGCCCGCGCTCGAATGCCCCTCAGCCGTCGCCATGCCCTGCAGGCCCTGGGTCTCGCCGCCGCCGGCAGCACCGCCATCGGTAAGGGCTGGAGCAAAGAAGCCCAGCAGCTGCGCCAGGAGCTCGAGGTCTGCAGCCCCAGTGGCGACACCTTCACCTGGATGCTCGAGCGCAACAAGGTGTTCAGCAAGGCCTGGCAACGCAGCATCCAAGCCAGCAATCCCCAGGAGCGGATTCAGATCAAGCAGGCCATCTTTGATGCCAGCTGCCACATCGATCCTCAGGCCTTAGCCCAAGGCCAGCGGCCCTGGGCAGCGCTACTGAGCTGCGCCGATGCACGGGTGGCGCCCGAGTGGATGTTTGGCGTCGGCTCAGGCGAGCTCTTCCAGGTGCGGGTGGCCGGCAACAGCGCCTTCAACGACGGCATCGCCAGCCTGGAATTTGCCGTGGCCGCCCTTGAGGTGCCCTTGATCGTCGTCATGGGCCACAGCGGCTGCGGTGCCGTCGCCGCCGCCATGGGCTCGGAACCGCTCACACCGCTGCTGGAGGACCTGGTGCAGCCGATCCGCGCATCACTGCAACCCAACGACGACCTCACCCAAGCGATTCAGGGCAACGCCCGCTACGCCGCCGGGCAGCTGGTGAAGCGCAGCCAGGTCCTGGCGGACGCCCAGGCCAGCGGCAAGGTCAAGATCCAGCCAGCCTTCTTTGACATCCAATCGGGCCGGGTCAGCGCGGTTTAACCCGCCACCAGGCGCCGGAAGGTCTTCTTGCCCAGCTGCAACACCTTGCCGGCCAACTGATCGGGCCCTGCAAATTCCTGGTTGGGATCTGCCAGCTTCTCGCCATCGAGCTTGACCCCACCGCCTTGGATTTGGCGGCGTGCCTCGCTGCTGCTGGCGCAGATACCGACGGCGCTGAGCAAATAGAAGGCCTTCGCCGGGAAGTTCACCTCTGCCAGGGATGCCTCGGGAACCTCGGCGTCCGCCGCCCCGCTGCCCTTGGCACCGCCCACGAGCTTGCCGGCATCGGCCTGGGCCTGATCAGCCGCCGCCTGGCCGTGGCGCTGGCGCGTCACCTCCAGGGCCATCGCCTTTTGGCGCTCCCGAGGGTTATCCGGCAGGGCCGCCAGATCGAGATTGGTCAGCAGGGTGAGGTACTCCTCGACCGCCGCATCGGGCACCTTCTCGAGCTTGGAGTACATCGAGAGCGGGTCTTCGGCCAGACCGACCGTGTTCCCCAGGCTCTTGCTCATCTTCTGAACGCCGTCGAGGCCCGCCAGGATCGGCAGGAGCATCCCGAACTGCGTGCGCTGGCCGAAGTGGCGCTGCAGGTCGCGGCCCATGGCCACGTTGAACTTCTGGTCCGTCCCCCCCAGTTCCAGGTCGGCCTGCACGGCCACCGAGTCATAGCCCTGCAGCAGCGGATAGAGAAATTCGTGCAGGGAGATCGGAGTACCGGAGCCGTAGCGGTTGGCGAAGTCCTCCTTGGCCAGCATCTGGCCGACGGTGGAGATCCCCAGCAGCTCGATCACCTTGGGTAGATCGAGGGAGGCCAGCCATTCGCTGTTGCGGCGCACCTCCAGGCGGCCCGGGGTCTCGAAATCCAGCAGGGCACGCGCGGGGTCCTGGCCCTGGCCGAGCTGCTGGAGATAGGTGCGGGCGTTGGACTCGACCTCCTCGGCCGTGAGCTGAACGCGGGTGGCACTTTTGCCCGTGGGGTCACCGATGCGGGCGGTGAAGTCACCGATGATCAGCACAGCCGTGTGGCCCGCATCCTGGAAGGCCCGCAATTTGCGGAACAGGATCGAGTGGCCCAGGTGAATGTCACTGCCGGTCGGATCGATGCCGAGCTTGATCCGCAGGGGCCGGCCGGCCTTCTCGGCCTCAGCGAGGCGGGCGGCCAGCTGTTGGTCGGCATCACTGGCTTCCGTACCGGTGGGGAACAGGTCAGCGACACCGCGCTCCAACCACTGCGGCAGTCCCCACTCGCCCTTGGCCATGTCCGCCCTGCTGTCTGGGGTCGGATCGTACGCAGACGGGGATCAGCTTTCGGCGTCCAGCTCCCCCTTCATTCGATCCAGGGTGCGCTGCATCTGCTCAAACATCTGATCGGGGGTCATCCCGAACTGGCTGAGCTGGGTGCGTAGCTGCTCAACCGTGAGCTTGGCCTGGAAGTCATCGGAGAGCTCAAAGCGCTTCATGAACACGCGGTAGCGGTCCATCAGCTCCTCCATCCGCTCGATGAAGAGCTTTTTGCCTTCCCGATCGAACTTGCCGTACTCGCCGCCCAGCTGCATCAGTTGCTGGTAATCGCCAAACAGGCGCTTGGCTTCTTCTTGAACGATCTCGGATTCAAAGAAGGCCATCAGGCTGAGCCGGGCGGGCCCAACGATTGTGTCGAGCCTGAGCGGCCCTGACGAGTGCGGATAGGCGTAACGGGCTGCCAAGTTCGCGGCCCGTGCGCACAGTGAACAGTGCAGCCTGCGTCGCGATGGACTACACCCCCTCCCTGGCGGCCGTGCGGGGCAACGTGGCCGCAGGCAACGCGCTGCTCAGTCAATCCCGCGTGGTGGTCTGCAGCGGCTCACGGCTCGCCCTGACCCTCTTCATTGCCGCCCTGCAGCCGGGGCCCGAGATCGTCGGGGCGGTGACCACCCAAGACGAGGGATTGCAGAGGTTGGAGCAGGGGCAGGCGGATGTACTGATCTGCACTGACCGGCTCGAGCAGGGCAACGGCGGCAGCCTGGTGGCCCAAGCCAAAGCCCTGCCCCAGCCGCCCGCCACCTTGATGGTGGTCACCCAGCCCCGGCGCTTGATGGCCATTCACCAAGCACTGCAGGCCAACTGCGATGGGCTCTGCCTGGAGAGCAACCTGGGTTTCGGCAGCTTTCTGGCCGCGATTCGCGCCATGCAGAGCGGCGGGCTCTACCTCGACCGGAACCTGAGCAAGAGCTACTTCGAAGCCTTTGCCGAGGGCCAGGGCACCCCCTTGGCGCAGCTGACCCCCAGGGAGGTGGACATCCTTCAACTGATGGCCGGCGGGACCGAGAACCAGGGCATCGGTCAACGCCTGCACCTGTCGGTTGAGACGGTGAAAGACCACGTCCGGCACATCTTCCACAAGCTGAATGCCAACAGCCGCATTCAGGCCGCGGTCCAAGGCATTCGCCTGGGCTTGGTCGAGTGGCCAGACCCTCGTTAAGGTCGGGCGGTTCCGCCGCACCCGACACCGCCATGGGCCGAGGCCACTGGTTGGATCCTCTGGCCCGGAGACTGCTGGAGGCGGCGGGAGAATTGCCGCGGCGTGCACAACAACCTGCCGCGCCGGAACCCCAGCCCTTGGAGGAGTGCGTCGAGCAAGACCTCCTCGCCCTCAAGCTCGAGCACAACCCCAACCTGCGGCTGGCCAACGCCCAGGAGGTCCAGCACGCGGCGGCCCTGGGTTGGCGCCTCGATGTCAATCGCGCCAGCGCCAACGACTGGTTGCGGCTGCCGCAGATCACGCGCGATCAAGTCGACCTGCTCCTGCGGCTCCAGCAGGGTGGGGTGCAACTCAGCGGTCCAGACGACCTCCAGCGCCTGTTGGACCTCCCCGCTGCACTGGTGGCCAGCTGGGAACCCCTGCTGCAATTCCGCTGGTACGGCGATGGCGCCCCAACGGCCGTGACGCCCTTGCTGATCGACCTCAACCGCGCCCCGGCCCAGGCGCTCGAGCGCCAACTGCCCCAACTGAGCCCGGAGCGGCGCCAACGGCTGCTGCGCGAGCGGCAACGGGCCCCCTTCCAGGACCTTGCGGAGCTACAGGAGCGACTGCAACTGCCCGCGTCGGTGGTGGAGGAGCTGATCGGGAAGGTGCGCTTTGGCCAAGGTTCCGCCGGTCCAGAACTGCCGCGCTCGGCCTAGGCGAATGGGACGGCAAGGCGAACTGTTTGGCGCGACACCCGTCGGTGGCGGGATCAGCGGCGAGGCCCTACCCCTGCAGGAGCATCAGCTGATCGCCTGGCAGCAGCGTCTACTGGACTACCAGAGCCCACGCTTTGAGGCGGTGGCCAGCGGCAGCCAGCTGCCCCCAGGTCAGATGGATCTGTTCGGAGGCGGCAGCCTCGGTGCGGCGGCTGTGCAACGCCTCGATCCGCTGCAGCTGGCCCCACAACATCTGCAGTTCTGGCGATGGCCCGAACGCCAACCCGATGGTGCGGCCCTGTATTTCGTCGTGGACCGGCCGCCCCACCTGGAGGGGGCACTCCTCCTTTATGTGGGGGAGACCAAACAGGCCGATCGGCGCTGGAAAGGCGAACACGACTGCAAGGGCTACCTAGCGGCCTATGGCGAGGCGCTGCAGCAGGCCAACCTCCAGAGCCAGCTGAGCATCCGCTTCTGGCACGACGCCCCCAGCGAACGGCGGGCACGGCAAGCCCTGGAGCAAGCCTTGATTCGCCACTGGCTGCCTCC
This sequence comes from Vulcanococcus sp. DEBay_Sum29NL08_54, assembly GCF_017859255.1. NCBI lineage: Bacteria > Bacillati > Cyanobacteriota > Cyanophyceae > Synechococcales > Synechococcaceae > Vulcanococcus > Vulcanococcus sp. DEBay_Sum29NL08_54. Next base: position 63,444 of record NZ_JAFMNJ010000005.1, on the reverse strand, counting down.
GTTTAACAAGGAAACCCGCGGCCGCTGGGCCACCCCCTTCACGGCCGAGCCGGGCTGATCGCCCTACCATCGCGCCCATTGAGCTCGAGATGGCCATGGAGATCCGCTGCAGCAGTGCCACCGCCCGCGATTGGACGGGGGAGGCCCTGGTGGTGGGTCTCTTCAGCGATGCCCCCGGAGAGGGCAGCCGTGAACTGCTGAAGAGCCGCTTTGGCGAAGCCCTGCTGGCGCGCATGGAGCGGCGCCGTTTCAAAGCCAAGCCGGGCGAGAGCCTGGTGGTGGAGCTGCTGGATCAACAGCCCAGCACCCTGGTGCTGGTGGGCCTTGGGGCCGCCGCGGACTTCAACCTCGAGCAGCTGCGCCACGCCGCGGCCATGGGCGCCAAAGCAGCAAATGGCAGTGGCGCCAGCAGCCTGGGGCTCGCCCTGCCGCTCGAGGGCCTGGCCCCGATCGCTGCCGCCTCAGCCATGGCTGAGGCCGTGCGGCTGAGCCTCTTTAAGGACCAGCGCTTCAAAGGCGAAGCCGAACCCGCTAAGCAACCCGCCCAGGTGGAGCTGCTGGGCCTACCCGCAGCTGAGCTGAGCGCCTGCCAAGGCGCCGCCTCGAGCAGCCAAGCGCTCTGCAGCGGCGTCGAGCTGGCCCGCGAACTGGTGGCAGCACCTCCGAATGTGGTTACCCCAGCCGCCCTCGCGCAGACCGCCACGGACATGGCCCGCGACTTCGGCCTGCAGCTCAAGGTGCTGGAGCGCAGCGACTGTGAAGCCCTGGGCATGGGCTCCTACTTGGCCGTGGCCCAGGGCTCGGACCTGCCGCCGAAGTTCATCCACCTGACCTATGTCCCCGATGGGGAGATCAAGCGGCGATTGGTGCTCGTCGGCAAGGGCCTGACCTTCGATTCCGGCGGTTACAACCTCAAAACCGCCGGCTCCCAGATCGACATGATGAAGTTCGACATGGGGGGCAGCGCTGCGGTGCTGGGCGCCATGCGAGCCATCGCGGAACTCAAACCGGCCGGCATCGAGGTCCACATGCTGGTGGCCGCCTGCGAAAACATGATCAGCGGCGGAGCGATCCACCCCGGAGCGATCGTCACCGCCTCCAACGGCAAAACGATCGAGATCAACAACACCGATGCCGAAGGTCGCCTGACCCTGGCCGACGCCCTGGTCTACGCCTGCAAGCTGGAGCCTGACGCGGTGGTGGACCTGGCCACCCTGACGGGCGCCTGCGTGATCGCCTTGGGCGACGAGATCGCCGGCCTCTGGTCCCCCAGCGACACCCTGGCCCAGGCCCTGGTGCAGGCCGGCGAAGACGGCGGCGAGAACCTCTGGCGCATGCCCCTGCGGGCCTCCTACCGCGCTGGCCTCAAGAGCGGCCTGGCCGACATGAAGAACACCGGCCCGCGCCCCGGTGGCTCGATCACGGCGGCCCTCTTCCTGCAGGACTTCGTCAACAAGGACATCCCCTGGGCCCACATGGATATCGCCGGCACGGTTTGGAGCGACAAGGGACGGGGCTTGGATCCCGCCGGTGCCACTGGATTTGGCGTTCGCACCCTGGTGAATTGGGTCCTGGCCGGGGGAGCCGCCTAGGCTCAGGCAGACCTGCAGCGTGGCGGTGCCCAAACTTCGGTGGTACGTCAAAGCCCAGCTGGGCGTCCTGCTCTTGCCGGCGGGACTCTGTCTCTTTGGCGAGGCCGTCCAGCGGCGGACACTCCAAGCCCTGGGACAGCCCCACGGCCCCTGGTTCTGGTACGGAACCCTCAGCCTGGTGGCCATCGTGGCCGCCGTCGGACTGATGGTGGAAAGCGGACTGCTGCGGGGCTACCCAGGACAGAACCAACCGCGCCGCTAGGCAGCGGCGGCGGCTGAAGCGCTGGACGCCCCAAGAAGGGAAGCCGGCTCTTCCAGGGCGTGGATTTGCCAGCGAGCCCGATCACCAAAGAGCTTCAACAGGCGATCGAGATCGTCCGAAGCCTGCTTCGGAGTGGCGTAAGGGCCGATATGACGTGTCACGAGACCATCGCGAATCGTCAGCAGATACATACAAAACCTGCAGTCGAGACAAGGTAAGGGTAATTCGGGCGGCCGGGAGGAAAAAGGCGTAAAAACCGGATCAGCACTCGAAAAAACCGAATTTTGCGCAATCGGCTCTTTAGCTTTTCCTCAGCTTTCCGGTCAGCGTCCAGTCACCCAGGGAGCATCGCTGCGGGCCTTTGATCCCCAGACCTGATCCAAGCGGCGATCCCGGCCGCAGGCCCAGCGGTAGTAGTTGTATTTGATCGCGTTGTTGACTGCGTAATTCTGGTGATAACCCTCGGCGGGCCAGAACCGCTTGAGGGGCTTGATCTGCACCTTGATCGCTGAGGCGGGCTTGCCCAGCTCCTTGGCTGCAGCCTGAAGGCTGGCCTTGGCTTGACTGAGCTGCTGCTCGCCCTCGGTGAAGATCACCGGTTTGTAGGACCCGCCGCGGTCACAGAACTGCCCGCCACCATCGAGGGGGTCGATATTGCGCCAGTAGGCCCGCAGCAGGGTGGGGTAGCTGATGGTCTGGGGATCAAAGCGGACGCGCACCACCTCTTGGTGCCCGGTGCCGCCAGAGCTGACCTGCCCGTAGCTGGGGTTGTCCAGATGGCCACCGCTGTAGCCGCTCTCGGCATCGATCACCCCCGGCAGGTCCTCCAGGTCGTGCTCCAGGCACCAGAAACAGCCACCAGCGAGGACCGCCTCTTCCGTGGCGGCCAGCGCGGAGGCACAGGGGCCTAGCAGCAGCAGGCCGATGGCCAAGCAGGCGGACAAGAGGCGCCGGATCATGCCGCACTCCCCCCTGGCAGGGCATCCAGGATCGCCGCGGCCGCCCGGCGGGTGACGCCCGGTTCCCCAAGGAGCTCACGCAAGCGGCGATAGCCCTGCGCAACCCGCTCCCGGGCGGACGGATCCTCCAGCAGCGGCAGGGCTGCTTCCACCACAGACTCGGGGGTGAGCTCGTCCTGCAGGAGCTCCGGGACCAGGCGCTCACCCACCACCAGATTGACCGGTGAGATGTGATCGACCTTGAAGCGCAGGATCTGCTTGGCCACCCAAGCCGTTGGTCGGCTGACCCGGTAGGCCACCACCTGGGGCACCCCCCGCAGGGCCAACTCCAAGTTGACGGTGCCGGATTTATTGATGGCGAGATCCGCTGCCGCACAGAGGACCGGACGCAGGGCATCGGCTTCCGCCGCCGGAATCACGCGGGCCTGCACTCCAGCCTGGGTCAAGACCTCCTTCAGGACCGGCTCAAAACTGGCCTGACCCGCCGGCACCACCACCTGCAGCCCCGGGCAGCGCCGCTGCAACTCGGCGGCCGCCTGGGCTAAGTCCGGCAGCAGATAGCGCAACTCCTGCTGGCGCGAGGCAGGGAGCAGCAGCAACAGGCGTTGATCCGGCTTCAAGCCCAACTGAGTGCGGGCCGCCTCACGACTGGGCAGCTGGGTCAAGGTGTCGATCAGGGGGTGCCCCACCCAAGTGACATCGGCCCCGCGGGAGCCGTAGAAGCGGGCCTCCTCTGGAAAGATCGCCAGGATCCGATCGGTGAAGCCGATCAGCCGGGTCGTCCCCCCCTCGCCAACGCGAAAGGCCCACTCCTGGGGAGCGATGTAATAGAGGATCGGGATCTTCGGCAGCAGCCGCTTGACCTTGAGGCCCAAGTTGACATTGGCCCCCATGTAATCGATCAGCACCAAGCCGTCGGGGGGGGACTGACGCAACCAGGCATTGACCCGGCGCTGCACCTGCAGGGTGGGCCAGACCAAGGGGAGAGCCTCCCAGAGGCCAATGGCGCCCATCGCCATCGTGTTCGCAAGGAGCGTTGCACCGGCCTGGGCCATGCGCTCACCGCCGAGGGCGAAGAGCTCCAGCTCAAGACCACGGGCCTGGGCCTCCTCCCGCAGGGCCTTGACCAACAGGCCGCCCTGCAGATCACCGGATACTTCGCCGGTGCTAATCAGCAGTCGCCTCATGAACGCCCGGCGGGCAGGGGACCTCGGCGACCGGGGCCAATCGAGGCCTCCAGGAAGCTCACCAGGGTTTCGGCGGGGGGAAACAGGCTCTGCTCACGCACGCCCTTGATCGCCTCAGCCAGCACCACATCACCGCGGTAGAGCTGGGCCCAGACCTGCTGCAGCTGCTTGGTTTGCGCGCCGCCATCCAGCTCGCTCAGACCACTGCGCTTCAAACCAATCCGGTTCAAGCCCCGCAGGCGACCGGGGTGGCCCTCAACGATCGCGAAGGGCGGAACATCACGGTCGATCCGGCTCATTCCACCCACCATCGCCATCGTGCCGATGTGGACGAACTGATGGATGCCCAGCACGCCTCCAATCACGGCGCGGTCACCGATCACCACATGGCCGGCCACGGCCACGCCGTTGGCGATCACAATGCGATTCCCCAGGTCGCAGTTGTGACCCAGGTGGCTGTAGGCCATCAGCAAATTGCCATCACCGATGCGGGTCTGCTCTCCCTCATGGGTGGCACGGTTGATGGTCACGCATTCGCGGATGGCGTTGTCATCGCCAATCACGACCTCGGTGGGTGCACCGTTGTATTTGAGGTCCTGGGGCTCGGCGCCAATCGAGGCCCCCGGGAAGATGCGGTTGCCCTTGCCGATGCTGACGCGGCCGTCGAGCACCACATGGGGGCCAATGCGCGTTCCTGAGCCGATCGACACCTCGGGACCGACCACGGCATAGGGGCCGATCTCAACGCCCGCATCGATCTGGGCCTTGGGATCCACCACGGCGGTGGGATGGATTCGGGTGCTGTCCCCGTTCATAACGGCCTGAGTCATGGGGGGAATTCAGTCGACCAGGGAGAACATCAATTCGCCGGAGCAGACCAGCTGTCCGTCCACCGTGGCCTCCGCCTTGACCTTCCCGAACCGTTGTCGCTTGAGCGACAGCAGTTCGCAAGTCATCACCAACTGATCACCCGGCACCACCGGACGGCGGAAGCGCACGCCATCAATCCCTGCGAAGACAAACAAACCCTTCGGGAGATCCGGCATCTGGGTGACGATCAAGCCCCCCACCTGGGCCATGGCCTCGACGATCAACACGCCTGGCATCAGCGGGCGACCGGGGAAATGGCCCTGGAACTGGGGCTCGTTGAAGGTGACGTTCTTGATCGCCACCGCCCGCTTGCCCGGCTCATGCTCGATCACCCGGTCCACCAGGGCGAAGGGATAGCGGTGGGGCAGCAGCCCCTGGATCTGCTCGCTGGTCAGAACTGGGGCGGAAGGGGTGGCGGATGAAGACAAGGAACTCAGCGAGAAGAAACCAGAGCGGCGGCCAAGGCGGTGTGCAGTCCGTGGGAGCCACGGAAGGCAAACACTTGGGCCAAAGGCAGTCCCGCTAAGGCGAGATCGCCCAATAGGTCAAGCAGCTTATGGCGCACGGGCTCGTCGGCAAAGCGCAGCGGGGGATTCAGCCAACCCTCCCCATCGCACACCAGGGCGTTATCCAATGCACCGCCCTGAATCAAGCCCGCAGCCCGCAGCTGATCCACCTGGTCTTTGAAGCCGAAGGTGCGGGCCGGGGCGATCTCATCGACGAAGGCCTGGGGGGTGAGTTCGAGGTTGAACAGCTGACGGCCAATGGCGGGATGGGGGAACTCGATGGCTGCCCCCAAGCGCAGGCGATCACTCGGGAGCGCCGTGGCAAAACTTTGGCCCTGCTGCAGGGTGATCGGTGCGGCCAGAGGCACAGCCTCAGGACGGGGACCGAGGCAGCGCAGGCCGGCCTCGGCCAAGGCCTCAACCCAGGGCTGGGCCGAGCCATCCAGCAGGGGAATCTCCTCGCCATCCACCAGGATCAGCGCCGAGGTCACCCCGACACCGGCCAGGGCAGCCAGCAGATGCTCCACGGTGGCGAGACGCTGCTCACCCAGCTGCAGGGCGGTGCAGAGCTGGGTTTCGCAGACCTGGGAGGGCTGCAGGCGGACGTGGGGACGCTCAGGGGCGTTGAGCCAACCCACGTAAAAACCCGGCTGCTCCGCAGGCTCCAGACGAACCCTGGCTTGAACACCGCTGTGGAGGCCCACACCGGAGCGCTCCACGGGCTGAGCCAGGGTCCACGCCTGGCTGTAATCGCTGGGCCAAAGGGTCACAGGAGCCGCCTCAGAACTTCCAACCCACACCGAGGTTGAAGCGCCATTCGTCGGTGAAGTCCTGGCTGGCCACCTCCAAACGCAGGGGGCCGACCGGGGTGGTGACGATCACGCCGACACCCGGGGAGACACCATCACCGGGCTTATCAAGCAGCGTCCCGGGATTCCCTGGAACATTGGCCTGGCTGCCAAAGGTGCTGCCGGCGTCCACGAAGATCTCGCCACTGATGATGCTGAAGATCGGGAAGCGGTATTCCACCGTCGCCTCACCGAAGCTCTTACCCACGCCCAGGTCGCAGTCGTAGTAACCGCGAACGGAGTTGGAGCCACCCAAGCAGAAGGCCTCGTAGACGGGCATGTTGCCGAGGTTGGTACCCACCGAAGCCTGGAAAGCCAAGGCCTGTTTGCAGTCTTCCTTCTGCCCAGGCTTGGGACGGCAGCCCTTGTAGAACTTCAGCCAGTTCACCGGGATGTAGTGGGTGGCACTGGCCCGCAGACGGTTGAAGGTCGGGGAGTCCTGACCGACGGAGACGAACTGCTCGGTGCCAACGCTCAGGAAGTTGCCCTGGGTGGGGTTCCGCGGGTCATTGAGCGTGTTCATCGAAGCCGCCAGGCGCAGGCCCACCAACTGGTTCGTCGTCGCGCCGTTTTCGCAGTTGTAGGCCACACAGATCACGTTGCTGACCGTGGTGGTGCCATTACCGCTGAAGTTGTTGGAGGCCGTGGCGTAGGGCATCGCCTCCCCCGCAAAGTTGATCGGCTTGACCTGCTGGGCGTTTAGGCCAACGACAACATTCCAGGGGGCCTTCTTGTAGGGGTCACCGCCGTTCAGGGGGCGGGCCAAGGAGGCCGTGCCACCAATCCGCTGGATCGCCACGGCATTGCCGTCGAGCTGGAACCAGTTGTTGTTGTCGCCGAGCTGGGGATTCGCAGCCTTGGCTGCCGTCGGCGAGGCATAGGGACCGGTGAAGACCGTTGAATTGCTCTGGTAGGCCAGGGCCGTGCTCGGGGCGTTGAAGAAGCCTTGGGAGACGTCAGAAACGGTGTAGAAGTTGCCGTTCTGCTGGCTCTGGAACACCTGGGGGACTTCCCGGCTCAGGAAGACCTTGGTGCGGAAGGCCGTGCGGTACTTATCGCCTTTGATCCAGGGGTCGGTGAAGGACACATCCGCCAATCCACCGAACTGGCCATAGGTGACGTTCAGGGCCAAATCCCAGGCGCGACCGAAGAGGTTGCTGTCCTGAAGCTGGATCTGACCAAAGATGCCCTGGCTCTGGCTGTAGCCGATACCGCCCGAGAGGGAGCCGGTGGACTGCTCCACCACACCCAGGACGATGGTGACGGCACCGGGCTCACCCGCGACCGGGCGCAGGGTCACCTTCACATCACCGAAGAGACCGGTGCCATAGAGACGCTTGATGTCGTCTTCCAGTTGGCGGCGGTTGAAGGTGTCGCCGGCCTTGATCGAAATCTCTCGGGTGACCACCCAGGTCTTGGTTTTGCCGCGGATCGGCTGACCCTTGTCGTTGGTGCTGTCGCCCTCCTTGTTGAGGAACTGCACTTCGACGCCCGCCACGGTGCCCTCACGCACCAGCAGCTGCACCACACCCGCGGGGCTGACGCGGGTTGGACCGGTGACCCGAGCGAGGGAATAGCCCTGATCGGCGTACCACTTCTGCAGCTCAGCGATGCGGGCCTGCAGGGCGTTGAGATTCAGGGTCTTGCCGTAGTCCGCGGCAAAGATGTCGGGGATGAGGTTGTCCGGAAGCTTGGTGGTCTCGCTAACGCCCTCAAGGTCCACCTTGGTGAGCACCGGGTTCGGCACGACCGTGACCACGAGCCGGACGCCCAGGGGGCTATCGACGGGCTGAATGCGGACGTCGGAGAACCAACCGCTGGCGTAGATCGCGGACAGATCCGTCTGCAATTGAGCGCGGGTGACGCGACTGCCGGGGCGGGTGGCCATCGCGTCGTACACCGCGATCTCCATCCGCTCCTGCTCCGGATGCCCCTCAGCCCCCTGGACCACCACCTCACTGATCAGCACCTGGGGCTCAGCGGGAGCCGCTGGCGCCAAGGAATCACTGGTGCTGGGGGCAAGTGATGGTCTGGAACTGGGGGTCTCAGACGCAGGCTGGTCTACCGGTGCAGGGTCCTCTGGTTCCGGACTCTTGTCCTGGGCCCAGACCGGGCCAACCCCAGCGACCAGGGGCAACGTCAGTGCCAGCCCCAGGCTCCATGCGTGGTTCTTGCCGTTGCGGGTTGCAGCCATGGAACGGGGACTGGAGCGGCGAACCGCAAATTCCGCCGAACCTACTTGGCTCAGCGGGGTTCTGGACAGGCGGCTTGGACCCGTTTGAGAACCTCCCCGTAGGCCTCGACCACACCGCCGAGATCCTGGCGGAAGCGATCTTTGTCCAAGATCCGCTCCTGGGCATCGCCGCTGACGTTCCTGTCCCAGAGACGGCAGGTATCGGGACTGATTTCATCGGCCACCACCAGCTGGCCGTCGGTGGTGAAACCCAGTTCGATCTTGAAGTCCACCAGCTCCAGGGCGATCTCGGCAAAAAAGCGACGCAGCACCGCGTTGACGGCCATGGCCAGACGCTCCAATTCCTGGCGCTGGGGTGCCGTCAGCACCCCCAGACGCTCCAGTCGCGCATCGGTCAGCAGGGGATCGCCGTAGGCGTCGTCCTTGTAATAGAGATCCAGCAGCGGCGGATCCAAGGGGGTGCCGGGCTCGATCGGCATCTGTTTGCACAGCGAGCCAAAGGCGATGTTGCGCACCACCACTTCCACCGGAACGATCTGAACCGGCTTCACCAACATCCAGTTGGGTTCCTGCAGGGAGAGGTAGTGGGTGGCGATCCCCTCCCGCTCGAGCAACTCGAACAGCCGCGCCGAGATCTGGCAGTTCATCAACCCCTTGCCCGCCAGCTGGGCCTTTTTGAGGGCGTTGAAGGCGGTGGCGTCGTCCTTGTACTCAACCGCCACCAAATCGGTTTGATCGGTCTGGAAGACGCGCTTGGCCTTGCCTTCGTAGAGGAGAGATCCGAGGGTGTAAGCGGTCATGGTTGCGGTGCGGCGTGGCCTCCGGGATCGCGGGGGGAACGCAACTGCTGCTGCAATGCGTCGGCCCTGGCGCTTTGTCCTGAATCTTGCCGGGTGATCGCCCACTCGCTGTAGGCATCATCCAGGCGCTGGCTCAGACGGCTCAGGCGGGCGCGGGAGCGCTCCGCCACCGCGCCGGACTCGGATTCGATCAAGACGCGCTGCTGCTCCAGCAAGGCGATGGCCAGGCCCCAGGCCTGGGCCGCCGCCGCCTGATCCAGGGCGCGCTCCATCAGCTGATCGCGTTCGGCCAAGGGAAGTTGCGCAAGCAGAGCGACCGCTTGGCTGAGGCGCTCCGCCGCCACCTGACCCGGTCGTCGTCCGGCCAAGAGCAGCGCCGCCGCCTCCTGGTGGCGCTCCAGAACGATCAGGTGTTCGACGTAGAGATCCAGGGCAGGCCGCGTCAGCACGGTGCCGTCCTCATTCACCCGGACAGGAAGGGCCAGGGTCTCCAGGCGCTCGGGATCAGCCGCGGTCAACTGCTCCAACAGGCGCGCCGCCAAGTCGTGATGCAGACCAGCCATGGCGGCGCGCCAGCGCTGCACCAACCACTGCTCGCGCTCGAGACCGGGAGCCGGACCAAAGCGGTTCAGCACCTCCAGGGCCGCATCGGGGGCCCGGCAGCTGAGCAGAGCATTGGCATTCACCAACACCACCGGGAAGGGCTGGGGCGGTGGGGCCACGGTCAACAACCGCTGCTGGAGCAGCTGCAAACGGGTCACAAAGTCAAAGCTGGCGGCCTCCTGGCAGGCCAGGTTGAGGGCCCGTAGGTCCCCGGTTTTCAGTAGCTCCTGAAACTCCGCTTCCGGGGTGCTCCCTTCGAGTTCTGGGGCCGAGGGTCCCTGGACCTTGGGCTTCGGCTGACCGCGAAACAGATCGCCAATGAAGGGCAACTTGGCCTCGGCGGGCAGGGCCGCAGCCAGCACCAAGGGAAGCAGCGCCAAGCCCCAAGCCCACGGCTGCCGCCGGCGCGCCCCCACCGGCGAGTAAAGAAGGAAAGGCACCGGCAGCGGTCTTCTGGGGGACAACCTAGGGGAGCTCACCGCTGTGATCACCGAACGAACCACCCGCCTCCTGCCCTCCATGACCGCGCCCGCTGCCCCGCAACACGTGCTGGTCGTCGGAGGAGGCGGACGGGAGAACGCCCTGGCCTGGGCCCTGGCCCGCAGCGCTGGCGTCAAGCAGGTCTGGGTGGCCCCAGGCAACGGCGGCACCGCTGAACTCGAGGGCTGCATCCAGCTGGCCATCAGCGAGGGCGATCAGGACGCCCTGCTGAAGACCTGCCAAGACGAAACGATTGACCTGGTCGTGGTGGGTCCCGAAGCCCCCCTGGCCGCGGGCCTCGGCGATCGCCTGCGCCAGGCTGGCTTTGCCGTCTTCGGCCCTGGAGCGGACGGCGCCCAGCTGGAGGCCAGTAAACAGTGGGCCAAGGCGCTGATGGTGGAGGCCGGCATCCCCACGGCGGGCTACTGGAAAGCCAACAGCAAAGAGGAAGCCCTCCGTGCCCTCGACGCCCAGGGCAAGCCCCTGGTGGTGAAGGCTGACGGACTGGCCGCCGGCAAGGGGGTGACCGTGGCCGAGAGCGTGGACGAAGCCCGCGCCGCCATTGAAGAGATCTTTGCTGGACGGTTTGGAGGCGAAGCCTCCCTGGTGCTGGAGGAGCGCACCCACGGCCCCGAGGTCTCGGTCTTTGCCCTCAGTGACGGCCAGCGCATGGTGCTGCTGCCCCCCGCCCAGGACCACAAACGCATTGGCGAAGGGGATGTGGGCCCCAACACCGGCGGCATGGGGGCCTATGCCCCGGCCCCACTGCTGGATCAAGCCGGTCTCGAGGAGGTCAAACGGCTCGTGCTCGATCCCACCCTGGCGGCCCTGCAGGCCCGGGGGATCAGCTACCGGGGGGTCATCTACGCGGGCCTCATGCTCACCGAAACCGGTCCGAGCGTGATCGAGTTCAACTGCCGTTTCGGGGACCCCGAATGCGAGACCCTGATGCCCCTGATGGGGCCGGAGTTTGCGGCGGTCCTTCTGGCCTGCGCCACCGGCCAACTCGACACCGCCCCAGCCCTGACCATTCACGAACAGTGCAGTGCCTGCGTGATTGCCGCAGCCCAGGGCTATCCCGGGGAGATCCGCAAGGGAGACCCCATCTCGAGCTCCGTGGAGAACGGCGCCGATCTGCAGCTGTTCCATGCCGGAACTCGCCGGGATGAAGCCGGGGTCTGCCACACCAACGGGGGCCGGGTGCTGGCGATGGTGGCCCAAGCAGGCGACTTTGACGCCGCCTTCGCCAAGGCCTACGAAGGCCTCCAGCAGGTGCACTTTGAAGGCATGACCTATCGCCGCGACATCGGCCACCAGGTCCGCAGCCACTAAGCTTCCGCCGCCGATCCCAGCACCTTGACCAGCAGCTCCACACCGCTTGCCCCTCGCCGCTGGTGGCAGAGCCTGGTGCGCTGGTGGGCGGAATTCAGCCTCCAAACCAAGCTGCTGGCGGCCGCCACCCTGGTGGTCAGCCTGGTGATGACGGCCATCACCTTCTTTGCGCTCAACGGCATCCAGGCGGATGTGCGCATGAGCGACACCCGCTTTGCCCGCGACCTGGGCCTGCTGCTCTCCGCCAACGTCACTCCGCTGGTGGCCCAGGGCAACGACCGGGAGCTGGCGGCCGTCGCCGAACGCTTCTGGAAATCCAGCCGCAGCCTTCGCTACATCTTCTTCGCCGATCCCGACGGGATCATCTACCTGGGGATCCCCATCAGCGGCACCAGCGGCAGCAGTGAGCTGCTGCTCAGCCGCAAGTTGGAACTGCCCGCCGAACTCTCCAAACGTCCGCAGAACCCACTGATCCGGCAACACCTGACCCCCGATGGTCAGGTCACCGATGTCTTCGTGCCCCTGGTTGCCGATGGGCGCTACATGGGTGTGCTGGCCCTGGGGATCAACCCCAACGAAGCCGCCCTGGCCAGTGCCGCCCTGAGCCGCGAGGTGACGGTGGCGGTGTTCATCTCGATCTGGATCTTGGTGATCCTGGGGGCCGTCTTCAACGCCCTGACCATCACCCAGCCGGTCAAGGAGCTGCTGCGGGGGGTGCGCTCGATCGCAGGGGGCGACTTCGAGGCGCGCATTGCCCTGCCCGTTGGCGGTGAACTGGGGGAACTGCTGGACGGCTTCAACGACATGGCCTCCCAGCTCGAGGCCTACAACGAGGCCAACATCGAAGAGCTCACCGCCGCCCAGGTGAAGCAGCAATCGCTGATCGCGACCATGGCCGATGGGGCCTTGCTGCTGGATTCCGAAGGGCGGGTGGTGCTGGTTAACCCCACCGCCAGGCGCCTGTTCCGCTGGGAGGGCCGCAATCTGGAGGGCACGCGGCTGATGGACGAACTGCCCGAGGGACTGAACCTCGAGTTGCAGACCCCCCTTGAGAGCCTGCTGGAGAACGACAAGGAGAGCAGCGATGTGCGCTGCAGCTTTGGCGAACCGCCGCGCACCCTGCGCATCGTTCTGCAGTCCGTGCGCGATGCCAGCGGCGAAACCCTGAAGGGCATCGCCGTCACCGTCCAAGACCTCACCCGCGAGGTGGAACTCAACGCCGCCCAGAGCCGTTTCATCAGCAACGTCTCCCATGAGCTGCGCACGCCGCTCTTCAACATCAAGAGCTACGTCGAGACCCTCCACGACATGGGCGAGCAGCTCAGCGAGGAGGACCGGAGGGACTTTCTGGCGATCGCCAACTCCGAGACCGACCGCCTCACCCGCCTCGTCAATGACGTCCTCGATCTCTCCCGACTGGAGAGCGATCGGGCCTGGTCGATGGAAGCGGTGGAGCTGGGCCCGGCGATGGAGCAAACCCTGCGCAATTACAAGCTGAACGCCAAGGAAAAAGGCGTCGAGCTCGACCTTCATGTCACCGACGAGCTGCCCCGGGTTCGCGGCAACTGGGACCTGCTGCTGCAGGTGCTCGACAACCTGGTGGGCAACGGCCTGAAGTTCACCGCCGCCGGGGGCCGCCTGAGCCTGCGGGCCTACCCCTGGCCTGACATCTGCAGGATTGACCCCAGCACGGCGGCCAACCCGGACAACCCCGCCTGCGAGCTGACCGCGCCGCTGCCGAAGCTACGGGTGGAAATCTCCGATACCGGTTCAGGCATCTCCCGCGAAGACCAGGAGAAGATCTTTGATCGCTTCTACCGGGTCGAGAACGCTGTTCACACCGAAGTGGGAACTGGTCTGGGGCTTTCCATCGTGCGGGGCATCCTGGAGAAGCACGGGGCCACCGTTCGCATGGTGAGCGAACTCAATGTGGGCACCACCTTCTGGTTTGACCTGCCCCTCGAAGACGCTGACGACACGGAACTGCGCCTGCAGGCCGAACGGCGAAGCAGCAGCAATTTGGGTGACGGGATCTAGAACTGGCCCTCGCCAACCCCCTTCACGATGCGTGAGAGCTCGCTGCGCTCATCGTGGTCAATGCGGTGCGGCACACCACTAATAATCCGCTCGAAGTTGGAGAAGGAGTCCTTAATTTCAGGGCCGTTGCTCGTAATGATGTATTCACGAATTCCCTTGTCATGCCACGAGCCACGCATCTTGAAGACGTTCAGAGCGCGGGCCATCTCACCACGGATCTCGACGTACTGAAGCAGCAGGATCGTGTCGGTAATCGTCGAGATATGGGAGTCGGTAATCGAGTGACTTCCCATGAATTCCTCGGAGGTATTCGTAAAGAAGCCCGCGATTTCTTCCTGCTTGGCGTAACCGGTCACGCCGATCACAAACTGGCGGAAGGCGTTATGGCTCACGCCCCGCGCCAGGGCCGAGAGGGAGTCGATCGCCATCCGCGATGGCTTGAACTGGCTGATTTCGGTCTTGATGATTTGGAGGTGATCCTCTAGGCCCGTTGATTCGGGATAGGCACAAATAATTTTGAGCAGCCCCTGGCGCTCCATCTCCTCGAAATCCAACCCCCAACTGGTGGCATTGCGCAGCAGCTGGGCCCGGGATTCCTCATAGGCAAAGAGGATGGCCCGCTCCTTGTTGGCGCAGGCGTTCTCCACAAACTTGCTGACCAGCAGGGTCTTACCCGTCCCTGTCGCACCGGTGGCCAGGATGATCGAATCCTTGAAGAAGCCGCCGCCGCACATCTCATCGAGACGGGGGACACCCGAGCTCACGCGGACATTGGAGCTGCGCTGGGTCAGGCGCATGGCCCCCAGCGGGAAGATGCTGATGCCGTGGGAGCCCATGGTGAAGGGGAACTCCCCTTTCATGTGGGTGGTACCGCGCAACTTCAGGATTTCCACCGTCCGCCTGCGGCGCTCCCCCTCCAAGACATTGCGGAGGATCACCACGTTGTCGCTGACGAATTCCTCCACCCCGTAGCGGGCGATGGGACCGTATTCATCAATCCGCTCGGTGGTCATCACCGTGGTGACGCCGATCTCCTTCAGGCGGGCAATCAAGCGGAAGATCTCCCGGCGCACGACCGAGACCGCGTCGTACTGCTGAAAAACGGCCGTGATCGAATCGATCGCCACACGCCGAGCCTTGTACTTACGGATCGCGTAGTTAATTCGCTCGATCAGACCTGACAGATCGAAGCTGCCAGCGACATCTTGCCCTTCCGGATCAGGGGAAGCATCCAACAGGAACAGCTTGTCCTGCTCCACCATTTCCTGGAGATTCCAGCCAAAGCTGGCCGCATTGCGGAGAATATCGAGCGGCGACTCTTCAAAGGTGACGAAAATCCCGGGCTCGTCAAACTGACGAATTCCGTTGTAGAGAAAGTTCAGCGAGAACACGGTTTTACCCGTGCCCGATGTCCCACTGATCAGGGTGGAGCGCCCAATGGGGAGACCGCCCTGGCAAACGTCGTCAAACCCCTCAATCCCCGTCGGCAGCTTCTGGACCGAGGCGAGATGATTGGACTGTGGGCTGGGGTCCTGCATGGGGAGGATGGTCCTGTCAGAAATCTAGTTCGTTTTCATGGCTATGGCAGCCACTCTTGTGAAGGAAACGTTGGTTTTCACACAAGATCACCCACCGCATCCTGGTCCAACAAGGACTCGGACAAGGCCTCATCGCTGAGCTCCTCAAACAAGAGATCCAAACCAATCAAAACCCTCTCCCGGTCTGAGAGATCACCAATGATTCGACGCACCGGTGGCGGGAGGATCTTGGCGAGGGTGGGCGTCGCCAGGATCTTGTCTTCTTCAGCGAGCTGAGGGTTCTTCAGAACATCAATCACTTTCAGGGCGTACACACCCTGAAATTCCGTATCAAGGATATTCCGCAGGGTCTTCAATGCGCGCATCGAGTTGGGCGTGTTTCCCGCCACATAGAGCTTCAGGATGTAGGTCTTGCGTGGACTCATCGGAATCACCTCCTTAAGACAAATGGAACGAGTAAGAACTAACCAACGGCCTCACCAGGCGGTGGTTCCGCCAAGGGGAGATCCGGGGGAATGGAACGCCGGTACATCTCACACAAATGGGCCATCACATCCAAAAGCGCAAGGCGGTAATCCTGAAGAAAATCGTTTTTATGGCCTTCAAGCCGCAGTTGCTTCCAGAAGGAATCCATCAGATCCACGTGGATCTCAACAACGCTGTTGACCGGGAGATCGCAAAAGAAGGCGCTGTGGACAAAGCTCTCGATCGCCTGGTTGGCCGCCGCAGGATCCTTGAAGTAACTGATCAGGATGTCGCGGTAGCCCCGCTGCAACGACTGGCGCAACTCGCCGTGGTCAGGCTCCGGGAGATTGCGCAAAAACAGGGACGGATCCCGCTTGTAGAAGACCCCCAGGTAGCCCAGGCGCCCCTGAAGTCGATTGGGTAGCCGCCAGGACAGCGGTGTCGAGGCCGACTCACTGCCCGACTCCGATTGGGCAGACAGTCCCTTGCGCAGGAAGCGCGAAACCGCAGCATCCAGGCTGTAGACAACCTGCTCAAGCTGGTCCTGGGGCAGATGCACCTCCGCCTCGTGATAATCGACGCGGCCGTTGACTTCCCCCACCACAACCGCCGGCAGAAGCACCCCTTGCTGACGCAACCCTTGGAGGGCCTCTGGGGGCGTGACACCCTGCTGCAGCAGCACCACATCAAAGGCATCCCGCCGCTGCAGCAATTCAGCGATCGGATCGGGAAGGGAGCCCAGGTCCTCCAGGCAGTAGCGCTCACCCTTCAGCCAGCTGGTGGCAGCCTTGACCAGACGAGGGTCCGACAACAGCGAAGCAATAGTGAGCGCCGGCTGGGTCATGGCCCTGAGTTGGAGCCCTGGCAAGTGACCTCAGTGTTGACGGGAGTGCCCTCGAGCGGTGAAACTCGTTGTTTGTCTTCCAATTGCCGTGGCAGGCCGCAATGACGGCGTCCTTCCGTCAGCCTGACCACGCCCCTTCTGTCATGAGTACTGATTCGCAAACCGGCCCCTACGCCATCGTTGAGACCTCGGGTACCCAGGTCTGGGTTCAGCCCAACCGCTACTACGACCTCAACCGGATCCACGCCGAGGTCGACAGCACCCTCACCCTCGAGAACGTGCTGCTGGTGAACGACGGCAAGGCCGCCAACGTGGGTCAGCCCTACGTCAAAGGGGCCACCGTTGAGCTGCAGGTGATGGCTCACCGCCGCGGCCAGAAGGTCATCGTCTACAAGATGCGCCCTAAGAAGAAGACCCGCCGTAAGAACGGTCACCGTCAGGAGCTCACCCGCGTGATGGTCAAGTCCATCAGCGTCGGCGGCAAAGCACTGGCCTGAACCTCCAGATCCTTCTCCTGAACTCCTGAGCTTCCTCCCCCATGGCCCACAAGAAAGGCACCGGCTCCACCCGTAACGGCCGCGACTCCAACGCCAAGCGTCTTGGCGTGAAGCGCTACGGCGGTGAATCCGTCAGCGCCGGTTCGATCCTGATCCGCCAGCGCGGCACCTCTGTGCTCCCCGGCAACAACGTCGGCCGCGGTGCTGACGACACCCTCTTCGCCCTGGTCGACGGTGTGGTCAGCTTCGACACCATCAAGCGCGGTCTGCGCACCCGCAAGCGCATCAACGTGGCCCTCGGCTGAAGCCCAGCACCACGGTTGATTGAGCCGGCACCCAGGTGCCGGCTTTTTTGTGGCCGGGCCTCAGGCCAGGCGGTAGGCGCGGGTGGTGATCAGATAGGGATGGAACACCTCCAGGAAGCGGGCCTGGAGGGTGCGGAAGAAGCGCTCCACCAGGGCCGGATCATCGAAGTGGAAGGGATACTCGCCGTTGAACCCCTGGAAGAAATACCAATTCAGGAGGGCGATCGCCTCCGGCCCCATCCGCTGAGCGAACTGCTCGAGCTGCGCCGAGGGATCGTTGAGGTGCTCAAGGACGTCCAGGCACACCACCGTGTCAAACCGCTCGGGCAGGGCGGCGTCGCCGAGGTCGCGGAAACAACGCAGCTTGTGGGCCAAGCCAAAGCGCTCCGCCCGCTCCGTCACGAAAGCGCGATTGGCGGGGTTGAGGTCGACGAACCAGACCGACTCGACCTCAGGCAGGGCCGCCGCCGCCAGGGCATGGGTGCCAATCCCGCCGCCGAAGTCGAGGACCTGCCCCTTGGCAAACATGGCCTGCAAGCGCAGGGTGTCCGCGATGTAATCCGCACTGCTCAGGTGCCAAGCCGCGAGCTCCAGCAGATGGGCATGGCCCACCTCGTTCTCGTAGAAGCTCCCCGCCTGCTCGGGATCAAAGGCCCCAGGGTGGGCAGCGGCCAGGGCCTCGGTCGCCATCGGCAACTGCTGCTCCAGCTCCGCTGCCGTGAGCTGGAGATGGGACGCCAGATGCTGGCGTAGATCAAATCCCCCGGAGAGAAAGTGATCGAGGGAGAGAGCGGCGGTGACGGTCATGGCTGATCACCGTAGAGGTCGCTGCTCAGGTCCCAACTCCGCCCCAGCCCCGGGAACCATCAACCAGCGGCGCAGCCAGGCCGTCAGCCAATAGAAGGGCAGGGTGTCCAGTAAGGCCGCCAGGGCCTTGAACAGGTAGCCACTGGCAATGAAGCTCAGCAGTTGAGGCGCCACCGGAAGATCCGCGCGCACCGGAAGGACGTGGGCGGCGTAGTGGCTGATCAGCACCACCGCCGTCGTATCCACCAACTGGCTGACCAGGGTCGAGCCGTTGTTGCGCAACCAAAGCGCCCGACCACCGGTGCGCCGCTTCCAGAAATGAAACAGGCGGACATCGGTGAACTGGGCCGCCATGTAGGCCGCCATTGACGCTCCGATCGCGCCAAAGGCCAAGCCCTGAACGGCAAAAAACGTCTCCTCCGGCGCCCCCGGCAGACCCGGCAACACACCGCCGAGCCAGAGCACCAGGACGATCCAACCGTTCAACAGCAAGCCCACCCAGACCAACTGATTGGCCCGCTGCTCGCCCCAGATCTCACTGATCAGGTCCGTGCAGAGGAAGGTCACCGGATAGGGGAGGGCTCCAACCGCCACCACCACCGGCCATGAGCCGATCTGACCGAGCTGCAGGAAGCGGGTCAGGCCAAGGATGTTCAACATCCCCATCGTTCCAAGGAACAGACCCGAGAGGACGAGAAAGGCCAGCTCCCGGCGCTGTTGCAGCGCCTCATCCACGGGCATTGGGGGGCATCAGCTGTGCCACACGGTGGCACCATTGCGGCGTGCTCGCCTCAATCCAGCGTTGACCTGCGGCTTTCTCGTACTGGACAAGCCCGCAGGGATGAGCTCCCACAGCTGTGTCTCAAGGATTCGCAGGGCCTACGGGCTCAAACGGGTGGGGCATGGAGGAACGTTGGATCCCGCGGTCACCGGCGTGCTGCCCATTGCCCTGGGGCCCGCCACCCGGCTGCTCCCCTATCTGGAGAGCGACAAGACCTATCGGGGGGTCATCCAACTGGGGGTCACAACCGACAGCGATGACCTGGAGGGCCAGGTCCTGGAGCAGCGCCCCCTGCCCAACCTCAGCCCAGAGGCCATCGGCGAGGCGCTCGCCCCATTTCGCGGGGCGATTCAACAGCGACCTCCGGCGGTCTCAGCGGTCCACGTCAATGGAGAGCGCGCCTACAAATTGGCCCGCGCCGGCCAGTGCCCTGAGCTGCCTCCCCGCCCGGTGACGATTCACCGCTTGGAGCTGCTGGGCTGGGATCCAACCCAAGGGCAGATCGACCTGGAGGTGCACTGCAGCTCTGGCACCTACATCCGCTCCCTGGCCCGAGACCTCGGCGAGGCCCTGGGCTGCGGTGGCAGCCTGGCGCGCCTGCGGCGGACCCAAGCCCTGGGCTTTGACCTGGCGCAAAGCGTCACCCTGGAGCAACTGGAGGGGGAACCTCCCGCACTGCTCAACCCCCTGGAGGTCCTGCGCCACCTCCCCCAACACCGGCTGGACGAGGAGGGGCTCGCGGGCTGGCGCTGCGGGCGCCTGCAGGACTGTGACCCCAGTTGGGCACTCGAGGACGCCGTTGTGGTCGTGAATCCAGATGGCAACCTGGCGGGCATGGCCCGGGTCGCCTCCCCTGGGCAACTCCAACCCAAGCTCGTGCTCGACGCCGCGGGCTAGTTCACTCGGAAATCACGCATGGCCGGCCACAGCCGATGGGCCCAAATCAAACGCACCAAGGCCGTGGTGGATGCCAAGCGCGGAGCGGTCTTCACGCGGCTGGGACGGGAAATCATGGTGGCGGCCCGGGCCGGCGCAGACCCCGCGGGCAATTTCCAACTGCGCACCGCCATTGAGAAGGCCAAGGCGGCGCGGGTGCCCAACGCCAACATCGAGCGGGCCATCGCCAAGGGCTCCGGGCAGGGGGGAAGCGGGGCCGATCAATTTGAAGAGGTGCGCTACGAGGGCTATGGGCCCGGGGGCGTGGCGGTGCTGATCGAATCGCTCACGGACAACCGCAACCGCTCGGCGGCGGAGATTCGGCTGGCCTTCAACAAAAACGGCGGCAACCTCGGGGAGACCGGCTGCGTCGGGTACCTCTTCGAGCACCGCAGCGTCGTGCGCCTCAGCCAAGCCGGCCTGCAGGACGAGGTCCTGCTGGAGCAGCTGCTCAACCTTGAGGAGCCGGTGCTGAGCTACGAGATCGATGCCGACGGCGCAGACATCCTCGGCGCCTTTGAACAACTGGAATCGCTGCAGGACAGCCTGCGCAGTGCCGGCCTGCCCGTGAGCGGCTGGGAGCACCGTTGGATTGCCCAAACCCCCTGCCAGCTGGAGGATCCCGAGACCCTCGCCGGCTGCCTGAAGCTGCTCGATGCCCTCGAAGAGCTGGACGACGTACGGACGGTCACCTCCAACCTGGAGGCGGACGAAGCCCTGATGGACGCCGCCCTCAGCTGAGGGCAGAGGCCGCCTCCGGGTCCGCCACCACCTCCAACTGGGGATGGCGCTGCAACCAACTGGCGGGAACCTGCTCGCAGGGCGGCTCCTGCAGGGAGCGCCGCAGGATCTCGGCCTTGGCCGCGCCGGTCACCACCAACAGCAGGGAACGGGCCCCGAGGATCTCAGCCGTCCCCAGGGTGATGGCTTGATCGGGGACGGATGCCGGGTCTCCGCCGAAGTCCGCGGCGTTCTGCTCCCGGGTGGCCTGGCTCAAGGCCAAGGCCCGGCAGGGCTGCTCTGGGCCGCAGGGGGGCTCGTTGAAGCCCACATGACCATTGCTGCCGAGGCCCAGCAGTTGCAGCCCAATGCCCCCGGCCCCCTGGAGCTCCTGGCGGTATCGCCGGGCCTCCTGCTGCGGATCAGCCGCCAGACCATTGGGAATCCGCAGGGCACCAGGGGGGAGCTGCAGCGGTGCCCCCAGCTGAGCCTGCATAAACGCGGCAAAGGAGCGCGGGTCCTGCGCACCCAGGCCGACGTATTCATCGAGGTTGAAGCTGCACCATCCCGCCAGGAGCCGCTGACGCTCCTCGGCGGGTAACTGGCGCCACTGCCGCACCAAGGCGCCGTAGACCGGCCGCATCGTCCGGCCCGTGGCCAGGCCCAGGTTGCCCCCGGAGCGCAGTGCCTCCAGCAGACGACTAGCCACCAACTCCGCCACGGCGCCGCCATCGGCAGCCCGCGTCAGGGTCATCAGCTGAGTGCTCACAAACGGGGGGCCATCGCCTGCCATGCCTCCGGCTTTAAGCCTGGCTGAGGTCTGGCCCGTTGCGCCAGGGCCCCATAGGACTCCAGCTGCACGCCGCGGTAGTAGTGGCGCAGGATCGCCTCAAAACTCTCGCCCCGCTGGGCCAAAGCCAGGGCCCCCCACTGGCTCATGCCGATGCCGTGGCCATAGCCGCGGCCGACGGCCACCAGCTGAACAGCCGCCCCCGGCAGTGGACGGGCCTGGGGCAGGGAGAAGGCCGGCAGCGGCGGCGGTGGTGCCGGCCAACCCAGGGGGGCATGACTGGCCGTCAAGCCGAACGGCTCAACGCTGGAGGTCTTGGTCGGGGCCAACTCAAAGCGAACCCAGGTGCTGCGCAGGCCCAGGCGGCTCCGGAGTTGGGCACCGCTCAGCAGCACCTGCTGGCCGCCGCGACCGACCGCACGCGCCTGCTTGACCCGGCCGGTGGGCGTTCTGGACAGGACCTCAATCGCCAGGACCTGATCGAGCTCGGGGAACGCCCGGCGCAACAGGGGCCCATCGAGGGGCTTGCTCCACTGGTGCACCGGCGAGGCATGGTCGAAGTCGGGGACACTGACCAGATAGGGCAGATGGCGGGTCCAGAGGTCCCCGCTGCTCTCGGTTGCTCCACCGCTGCTGCTGTGGAAGACCGCATCAATCAGGGCGTCGCCAAAGGTCAGGACCAGACCGCGGGTCTGGTTGACCGCCCCCCAGGTGCTGGCGGTTTCCGCCTCCACCCCCTTGTAGACCTGGCTGGCCACGGTGGCCTTGAGGTCGAAGGCCGCAGCCGGCTTGCGCGCCTTCAGGGCGTAGGTGCGGGCTGCCACCGCCTGGGCCTTCAGGGCCGCCTCGGGCCAACTGGCTGGCATCTCACTGCCGACCACGCTGGGGAGATAGGTCTCCACGGGCACGTGGTTGACCACCTGCAGCTGGCCCCCCTGACGCCGCAGCTGCAGGCGGCCGCGGTAGTGACGCGCTCCAAGCCAGAGGCCTGGATCACGATCCGGCCCCTGGGCTTCAGGCACCGCCTCGAACCACAGCTCCTTCTGCTGGCGCTGCGCCTCAAAACGCAGCTCAGCCCCGGACGGCTCCAGTCCCAGCTGCTGACCGCGCTCATCCAGGACCCGCAGGCCACCCGAGGGTGAAGCGGCCCTAAGGCGCAGGCTGGGGGCCTCCAGCACCAACACCCGCAACCAGGGCTCCGCCGCGCGCAATGGGGCCACGGCCATCGCCATGCAGATCCCCGCAACCAGGGCGGCGAGTTGGGGATGGGTGCGCCGCGGCATCGACCCCAAGGGGAAAGGCAGGCCATTGTGACCAGCCCGGGCGAGCCCTGCCAGCCCCGCCGTGGCACGATCAATCCAGAGAGACCGGGGAGAACACCGGCCGTGCAGGTCACCTTCCTCGGCACCAGCTCGGGAGTCCCTACGCGAGCCCGCAATGTGTCAGCGGTGGCCCTGCGCCTGCCGCAGCGGGCGGAGATCTGGCTGTTTGATTGCGGCGAGGGCACCCAGCATCAGTTCCTGCGCAGTGAGCTGCGGGTCAGCCAGCTGCGTCGGGTGTTCATCACCCACATGCACGGCGACCACACCTTTGGCCTGCCGGGCCTGCTGGCCAGCCTCGGGCTGGCCGGGACCTGCAACGGCATCGACCTCTACGGACCGGATCCCCTGCGGGACTACCTCGAGGGGGTGATGCGCACCTCCTCCATGCGCATTGGCTATCCCCTGCGCAGCCATCGGGTCAAAGAGGCAGCCCGCACTGGAGCGCTGCTGCTGGATGACGACGACATCACCGTGCGCTGCACCGCGCTGATCCACCGGGTGCCGGCCTTCGCCTACCGGGTGGAGCAGAAGCCCCGCCCTGGACGCTTTGACGTGGAACAGGCCAAAGCCCTGGGAATCCCCCCTGGGCCGATCTACGCCGAGCTCAAGGCCGGCCGCAGCGTCACCCTGGAGGACGGCCGGATCATCAACGGGGAAGCCCTCTGCGGCCCCGACCGTCCGGGTTGCAGCGTCGTCTACTGCACCGACACCGTCTTCAGCGAAGCGGCCGTGGAGCTGGCCGCCGGCGCCGACCTGCTGATCCACGAGAGCACCTTCGCCCATGCCGAGGCCGAAATGGCCTTCGCCAAACAGCACTCCACCAGCACCATGGCCGCCCAAACCGCCCTGGCGGCTGGGGTCAAGCAGCTCGCCCTGACCCACCTCAGCCCGCGCTACGTGCCCGGCAATCCCGTCACCCCAGATGACCTCTTGGCGGAGGCCCAGGCGATCTTCCCCAACACGCTGCTGGCGAAGGATTTCCTAACCCTCGAGGTCGCCGCCCAGGAGCCCTAGGCCTGCAACAGTTCGTGAGTGCCTTGGCCGCGGTCAACCAGCGGGCCCGTCAGCCGTGATACAAGAACTCAGGCGCGTTTTAAACGCCACGTCGCCGGCTTTTTCGATGGCCTCTGTTTTCTCCTCTGCACTCCGGTCCTTGGCCCGGCTGATGCTTCTGCCCCTGGCTCTGCTGGTGGGTCTTGCCGGCCCTGCCCAGGCCGCCCAGTGGACTGCTGAGCAGCTCACCGTGCCCGCTGATGCCGCAGGCACAACCGTGACCTTCAGCGAGCAGGAAGTCAACGCAGGTCGTAAGACCTTCAACAACAGCTGCGGCGTCTGCCACGCCGGCGGCATCACCAAGACCAACCACAACGTTGGCCTCGACCCCGAGACCCTGGCCCTGGCCACCCCGGCCCGTGACAACGTTGAGGCCCTGGTCGACTACATGAAGGACCCGACCAGCTACGACGGCGAATACAGCATTGCCGACGTGCACCCCAGCATCCGCAGCAGCGACGTCTTCGTGCAGATGCGGAACATGAACGACGAAGACCTGCGCCTGATGGCCGGCTTCATCCTGACCGCTCCCAAAGTGCTTGGTCCCCAGTGGGGCGGCGGCAAGATCTACTTCTGATCTCGCTTCAACCTCAACGACTGCAAAGCCCCGCCATCACGGCGGGGCTTTTTTTATGCCCCAGATCAGGCCGCCTCCGGCGGCGTGAGGTTGCTGGGATCGAAGGAGGTGGGCTGCTTGCTGTACCACCACTCCTGCAGGGGCGCACTGAGGCGCTGGGAGAAAAGCGTCAGCACGGTCTGAGTGGGCCTGGAACCCGGCTGCAGCAGCTCCACCGCATAGGAGGGGCACCGGCGGGCCGCCAGGTCAGGGACGAAGCGCTTGCCCACACGACGCCAGCTGGGCTCCTTGCTGCGCCAGGAGAGCCGGCAGCAGGGCCAGGGCAGCTCCTCACGGTCAAACAGCCGGCAGCAGGGGCCAACCACCCGAAAGCTGTACTGCGCACCAGGACTGGTGTGCTCGCTACCTGGCGCATACACCTCTTGCACCTGAGGAAGGGTTGAACCCGAGGCTGAGGCAGTCACAACGGCAGGCGGGGACTAAAGACAAAAAAACCACCCCGGGGGGTGGTTCTGAAAGCACAAAGAGACGGGGCGTGAACGGGCACGCCCCGGGTCGAGCTCAGTACAGCTCTTCTTCGGCGTGGGTCTTGATGGTGCAGTCGCTGGTGGGGTAAGCCACGCAGGTCAGAACGAAGCCAGCTTCGATCTGGTCGTCGTCGAGGAAGCTCTGGTCGGACTGGTCGACGGTGCCAGCGGTGATCTTGCCGGCGCAGGTGCTGCAAGCACCAGCACGGCAGGAGTAGGGGAGATCGATGCCCTGCTCTTCAGCGGCGTCGAGGATGTACTGGTCGTCGGGAACCTCGATGGTCTTGTTGAGGCCCTCTGCCTCGCTGATGAGGGTGACCTTGTAGGAAGCCATGAAAGGAATGGGGCTCACAGGCTCCTGGACAAAACACCCAGGCCCTGTAGGACGGACCCTTCCTACATCCGACAAGGGCAGTTCCTGGGGTTTCGAGGGGATCTCAAGGCGAAGCCCAATGGGAAGCATGGGCACACATCAGCGTGACTTATGCAACAAGCCACGGTTTCGGATTTTTGTCAGGAGCGCCTGATGGTCATCAGTCCCCACTGACTCTGCTGGGCGCTGAGCTCAGCGCTCCAGCCCTGCTCCGCCAGAACCTGCTGCAAGCGGGGGGCCTGACTGACCAGCAGTCCACTGAGCAGGCCCAGGCCCTCGGGGGCCAGAACGGTGTCAAAGGCTGGACAGAGGGCCTCGATCACCGGGGCCAGGATGTTGCAGAGCAGCAGGTCAGCAGGACGCCCCTCCAGCAGCTCCGCCAGGCGTTCAATTGAGCCCAGGTCCACCTGGAACTGCTCGGCAAACCCACTCACCACGGCGTTGTCTCGGGTGGCGCGCACCGCCAGCGAGTCCGTGTCGGCTGCAGCCACGCTGCCGGCGCCCTCGAGCAGGGAGGCAATGCCCAAGATCCCGCTGCCGCAGCCCAGGTCAGCCACACGAATGGGCCCCAAGCTTCCGCCGCGCTCATCCGCCAGCTGCTCGATCGCCTCGAGGCAGAGCCTTGTTGTGGGATGGCTGCCGGTGCCAAAGGCACTGCCGGGGTCCATCCGGATGACCTGGCGGTGGGCGTGCTCGGGAGGCAGCTCCAGCCAGGCGGGAAGGATCAACAGGCGCTCACCGACGGGATCGGGTTCCCAGTGCTGCTTCCAGCTCAGGCTCCAGTCCTCGTCGTCCTGCTCAAACCAGTGGATGGTCGGCAGGGTCAAGCCAAAGGTCTCGGCCAGGGGCTGCAGGGCCTGCTCCAGCTGCTGCCGTTCACTCTCCGGCCAATCGGACGCGGGCAGCCAGGCCACCAACTTCCGGTCCTGGGGCTGGTCGGGGCTATGGCGCAGAGCCACCCTGGGAATCCCCAGGGCGTTGAGCTTCCAGGTCAGCGATTCCTCGAGTTCCGGAAGCGCGAGCAGCTCAAGCCGCCACCAAGCCAAGGCCATCGGGGTCAGAGGGTGACGGGGTGCGCCTGCTGAATGCCCTCAATGGCATGGATCCCCGCCAGGAGATCGGCAGGCAGGGGGTCATCCAGGCTCAGGACCATCACGGCATCACCGCGCACGATCCGGCGGCCCACCTGCATCGAGGCGATGTTGACGTTGTGCTCGCCCAGGACCGAGCCGATGTGGCCAATGATTCCGGGCATGTCGCGGTGACGGGTGAAGAGCATGTGCTTGCTCGGGGTCACGCTCACCGGGAACTCATCGATCGTGGTCACCCGCAGCTCGCCATCGGCGAAGACCGCACCGGTGACGACATGGCTGCCGTTGGCGCCCTTGGCGGTGAGCTGCAGCGAACCACCGGCGAAGTCGCGGGCGGCGTCATCTTTGACCTCGACCACGTGGATGCCGCGCTCCTTGGCCTCCAGGCCGGCATTCACAAAGTTGATCGAATCCCCCAGGGCGGTGGAGAGCAGGCCCTTCTGGGAGGCAATCACCAGGGGCTGGGCGGGGTGGTTGGCGAATTCGCCCTGGAGACGCACCTCCAACTCACTGATCTGGCCGCCGGCCAGCTGGCTCACCAACTGACCCAGGATCTCGGCCAGCTGCAGGTGGGGCTTCAGGCGCTCCATCACCTCGGCGTTCAAGCCGGGGATGTTCACGGCACTGCGGGCGGGAAGACCGAGCAGGAC
The DNA here is from genome assembly GCF_017859255.1 of Vulcanococcus sp. DEBay_Sum29NL08_54. Taxonomy (NCBI): domain Bacteria; kingdom Bacillati; phylum Cyanobacteriota; class Cyanophyceae; order Synechococcales; family Synechococcaceae; genus Vulcanococcus; species Vulcanococcus sp. DEBay_Sum29NL08_54. The sequence continues at coordinate 36,498 of NZ_JAFMNJ010000005.1, read as the reverse complement.
ATCGCGGATCTGCTCCGCCACATCCACCGCCACGTTCTCCTGGGCCTCTTCGGTGGATGCCCCCAGGTGGGGGGTCAGGATCAGCCGCTCGCTCACCTTGCGCAGGGGGCTATCGGCGGCCAGGGGCTCCTTGGCGTAGACGTCCAGTGCTGCACCGGCGATGACGCCGTTCTCGACCGCCTCAGCCAGGGCCGCTTCATCGATGATTCCGCCCCGGGCGCAGTTCACGATGCGCGCGGTGGGCTTCATCGTCCGCAGCAGTTCCGCGTTCACCAGGTTTTCGGTGTCCGGGGTGCGGGGGAGGTGGAGGCTGACGTAATCGGCTTCAGCGAACAGGGCCGGCAGCTCCTGCAGACGCACCTGCATCTGCTGGGCCCGCTCCGCCGAGACGAAGGGGTCGTAGGCCATCACGTCCATCCCCATCGCCTTCGCGACCCGGGCAACGTGGGAGCCGATCTTGCCCAGGCCAACCACGCCCAGCTTTTTCTTATAGAGCTCGTTTCCGACGTACTTCTTGCGGTCCCAGCCACCGGCCATGGTGCTGCCGTGGGCGTGGGGCACGTGCCGGGAGAGCGAGAGCATCAGTGCCAGTGCATGCTCGGCGGCCGCAATGGTGTTGCCCTCGGGAGAGTTCACGACGATCACGCCGCGCTTGGTGGCCGCCGGGACATCGACGTTGTCGACCCCCACACCGGCCCGGCCAATGATCCGCAGCTTGGAGGCGGCCTCGATGATGTCCGCGGTCACCGTGGTGCCCGAACGAATCATCAAGGCGTCGTAGTCGCCAATGATCGACTTCAGCTCTTCAGGCGGCAGGCCCGTTCGCACATCCACCTGGGCCACCTGAGAGAGGATGTCGATCCCTGTTTGATCGATGGGATCGGATACCAGAACCTTCGTCATGACCCGGCGGGGTGGAGCGGCCGGAGGTGAAGTGTAGAGAGGGACCTTGAAGCCGCCACAACGGCCGGCCGCAGCATGGAGAATCGGCTGGTCTGAAGCGTGACTCCGTGGGCAGCAGCGTGGTGGTGGTGCTCTCGTCGCGAAAGCGACTGCACCAACTCAAGGAACAGTTGGCCTCCCTCAGCCCTGCCCCGGTGCGTCTCGTCGCCGTGGGGACTGGAGAAACCGCGATGGCCGAGGTGGATGAGCTGAACCCCTCGATCGCCCGCAAACGGCGCCAAAAAGGGATGGCCACCTGGCTGATGCCCTTTGGTTTCTTCGCCGGCGTGACCTTCACCTTCATGACGGACCTCGACACCTTTGCCTTTGCCGGAGAGGTGGGCTCCCATCTGATCGGCGGCCTGCTGGGTTTGGGCTCAGGCCTGATGGGGAGCTACGCCGCGGCGGCCAGCGTGAGCTCCGACAGCGACGACCGCATCCGCGCCCTGCGCAATCGCCTCGAGGAGGGCAACTGGCTGCTACTGCTGGAAACCGCCACCGGCGTCGAGGTGCCCTGGACCCGGCTCAAGGAGGCCAATCCCCAGAGCGTGGTGCGGCTCGGCGACAACTAGGAGCGCGCCGATGCTGCCCCGTGATCAACTGCTGCAGGGCTGTCGCAACCCCGAGGCCATGGGGGCGCTCATCGGCCTGGCGGAGCAGGCCCTGCGCACCTGGGAACCCGTTTGGAGTGACTTCCTCGCCGCTGACCTCCTCGAGGAGGCGCAAGAGCGGCTCGGCAGCCTGACCGAGCTGACCCTCTCCAGCGACGGCGGCTGGCCCCAGGCGGAGCGCCGCAGGTTGCTGTTGCGGCGCGTCGAGATCAGCGACGGCGAACGACCAGAAGCCCCCCTGCAGGGGCTCGTGATCACGGGGAACTTCCTGTTTGATCCAGCCGAACCCTTGGATGTGCGCCAAGGCCTGATCCAGGCCGGAGCCCAAGCGGGGGACCTCGGCGACATCTGGATGCGGGGTGACCGCGGCGCCCAACTGATCCTGCGGCAGGAAGTCGCAGAGGCCTGGGGGGGACGAACAGCTCTGGTGCGCAGCGTGGAGATCAGCACTGAGGCCGTGGCCGTCAGCGCCCTGCAACTCCCCGCCAGCCGCACCCCGAAGCAACTCAGCAGCGTCGAAGCCTCACTGCGCCTGGATGCCGTGGCCTCTGCGGGGCTTGGGGTGTCCCGCAGCAAGATGGCCGACTGGATCCGGGCGGGGGCCGTTCGGGTGAATTGGTCCGTCATCACCAGCCCCAGCCGAGAGCTCAAGCAGGGCGACCGGGTCCGCCTCGATGGCCGAGGGGAGCTGGAGATCCTCGAGATTCAGCCCACCAAACGGGAACGCTGGCGCCTGGTGATGCAAAGACGCTGATCCACCGACTGCTAGGTTCCTCAAGCCGAAAGGCTTCTGAGGGCGATTAGCTCAGAGGTAGAGCACTACCTTGACACGGTAGGAGTCACTGGTTCGATTCCAGTATCGCCCACTTTTTAATTCGCTCCCGAGCATCAAGGCCATGCCAGTGACCGTGGTTCTCGGGCTGGGCCGATCGGGTCTTGGGGCCGCACGCTTACTGGCACGGCAGGGAGCCAACGTTCTGGTGCTGGAAAGCGGCCAGGGGGCTGAGCATCAGCGCAAGGCCGAGAAGCTCCGCGGCGAAGGGATCGCGGTGGAGCTGGGCAAGCCCCTGGCACCAGAAAGTTTTGAGCCGCTCCTGGGGGACTGTGAACGGGTGATCGTCAGCCCGGGCATCCGTTGGGATCACCCGACCTTGATCTGGCTGCGGCAGCAAGGAATCCCCACCAACGGTGAGATCAGCACCGCCTGGGAAGCCAGCGGTTCGACCCCTTGGATTGGCATCACCGGGACCAACGGCAAGACCACGGTCACCCATCTGGTCGCTCACCTGCTCAAGCAGGGGGGCATCGACGCGCCGATGTGCGGCAATGTCGGCCACTCCGCCGCGGAGTTAGCCCTCGAACGTTTCTCTGACAGGCAGACCCGCCCCCAGGCCCTGGTGGTGGAACTGAGCAGCTATCAAATCGAATCCGCCCCGGAGCTGGCTCCGGCCATCGGCCTCTGGACCACGCTGACTCCGGATCATCTGGAGCGGCACGGAACGCTCGAGAACTACAGAGCCATCAAACGGGGACTGCTGGAGCGCTCTGCGATCCAAGTGCTGAATGGGGATGACCCTGACCTCTGCGCGCACGCCGCCACCTGGCCGAACGCCCGCTGGATCACCGCGGCATCCCGGGAGGCGGCCCTGGCCAAAGGAATCGACCCCTGGCTTTGGATCGAGGGGAATCAGGTCATGCAGCGCAGCGGCGCCCTACTCCCAGCCAACGCCCTGGCCATGCCGGGGGCCCATAACCGCCAGAACATGCTGATGGCCCTGGCCGTGGGATTGGAGCTGGGCCTCAGCGGCCCGGCGATGGAAGCGGCCCTGCGGGCCTTCCCCGGCGTCCCCCACCGACTCGAGCTGATCCGCAGCCTCGATGGGGTCGACTGGATCAACGACAGCAAAGCCACCAACTACGACGCCGCCGAAGTGGCCCTGCGGGCCGTCGAAGGTCCCCTTGTGGCCCTGGCCGGCGGGGAGGCCAAGCAGGGCGATGCCAGCGCCTGGATCGCGGCGCTTCAACGCAGCGCCAAGGCCGTTGTGCTCTTCGGTGCCGCCCAATCCCACTTCCAAGAGCTGCTGCTCTCCGGCGGGTACACCGGCGTGATCCAGTGCTGCGACGCGCTCCCTGAAGCGGTGGCTGCGGCACGACAGCTCAGCCAACGGGAACACTGCCGAGCTGTCCTGCTCTCACCGGCCTGCGCCAGCTTCGATCAATACCGCGACTTTGAAGCGCGAGGCGAGCATTTCCGCTCCCTGACCGAGGGCCTCTAGGGGCCTGAACAACCGCCTTACACTCGCGGCCAACGGGACGAGCAGCCTTGGCCTACTGGCTGATGAAGAGTGAGCCGGATGTCTATGGCATCCAGCATCTCCAGCGCGAGGGCACAACGCTGTGGGATGGCATTCGCAACTATCAAGCGCGCAATTTCATGCGCTCGATGTCGATCGGCGATCGCGCTTTCTTCTATCACTCCAACGCCAAACCACCGGGCATTGTCGGGATGATGGAAGTGATCGAGACCGGGATCACTGACCCCTCTCAATTCGATTCAGAGAACAAATACTTCGACCCCAAATCCAAACCGGAAGCACCCCGCTGGGACTGTGTTCGCCTGAAGTACGTCGGCACCTTTGGCGCCATGCTGAGCCTTGATGCCCTGCGGGAGCAGTTCAGCGTCGAGGAGCTGCCGGTGGTGCGCAACGGCAATCGTCTTTCGATCCTGCCGGTCCCTGATGCCAGCGCTGAGCGGCTCCTTGCCCTCCTCGGACCCCTTTGAAGCAAGCCCAGATCAAGCCGGGGCGAGCCTTGCTCGACAGCCTCAGCCAACTGAGGGCCCACCCGCGGATTGTTCTGGGATTTACCGCCAGCCTGTTTGGCCTGCATCTGTTGGGTTGGGTCTTGTTCGGCCTGGGGGAAGCCATCAGCAACGCTGGACTCTCCCTACTGATCCGGCTGATCGGGATTGCGCTGTATGCCATCAGCCTGATCTGGTTGATCGATGGCCTCACCCGAGCGGGATTGGATCTCAGTCGCGGCCTGGCCCCCAAGGCCGACGCCCTCTACCGCTGGCACGGTGCCTGCAGCTGGCACCTCACCCGGGGGGTCCTGCGCCTCACCGCCGCCCTCAGCTTGATCGTGTTGACGAGCTTTCTGAGCTGGTCCCTGCTGCTGCTGATTGCTGAGCCTCTGGCGCCCCTGCCCCTGGTGGTTGGCGTCGTCCTCGGGGGGGGACTCGCCCTCAGTCAGCTCTTCAACGCCTGCCTAGTGGTGGCGGAAGGCCTCGGAGCGACCCAAGCCTTCCGGGCAGGCTTTGTGCTGCTGGAGCAGCAAGGGCCGGGGCTGCTGGCTCTCTCGGCGGTGCTGCTGGCCATCACAGGCCTGCCCTTCATCCTGGGCCTCCTGAGTGAACTGCTCTGGGATGGCTCGGGCCTGCTGATCACCTGCGCGGTGGTGGTGCCATCCCTCTGCCTGATGGCCACGACCGTGACCAACAGCTATGTCCAATGGCGCCGGATCAGGCGAGGGGCTCGCTGAAGCGCGATTGCTGCGGGAAGAGGTTTGCCAGATAGCAACGGGTGATCTCACGGGTCTGCACGCCGTTCTGGACCAGAAAGCCGGCCAGGGCCGCCTGGAAGAGGCGGTATTGGTCCCAGTTGGGGTGGGCCTCAATGAAGCCCTGCATGGACTGAAGCAGGGGCTCGGGAACCTCAGCGCACATGCTCACCGTGCCAGTTGCTTCCATGCCGTTCCTGCGGTCGATGAGCACTAGTTCCCCACAACGCGAGGGAACGGTCAACACCGCCCTGATCGAGCCATTCCCAGGGGATCTCAGGGCTAGATCACAGCAGCCCGAGCGGGTTTGCACCCCGCAGCGGGGAGCGAGCCAGCACCCCTGTCAGGCCCCCAGGGCTTGTCAACAGGGCTTGCCGAATTGATGGCCGTTCTCCCCAGGCGACTGCGGCGACTGCCCGCTGGTGCCCTCAGGCTGTGGAAAACCAGTGCAAAACCCTGGGGAAGAGGCGCGCTCGGCTGGGAGAAAAACGGAGATCAGCAGTCCTGATCAGAGCGATGATCTCATCAGCAATCTCACCCCTGCCGCCATGGCCATCGCCCTGTTTGGAACCGGCCTGCTGGGGGGTGCGATCGCCCGGCGGCTCCTCGAGGGTGAGCAGGAGCTCTGGGTCTGGAACCGCTCGCCGGAGCGCTGCCAAGACTTGATCCAGGCGGGAGCCCGCAGCGCCGCCACGGCCCGGGAGGTGGCCGAGCAGGCGGACTGGCTGATCACCGTGCTGAGCGATGGACCCAGCACCTCGGCACTGCTTCTCGGGGACCTGGATCAGCAGCTCGACGGCCGCACCGTGATCCAAATCGCCACGATCGGCCCCGAGGAAAGCCAGGCCCTGGCCGATGGTGTGGCAGCGCGCGGAGGGCGCTACCTGGAAGCTCCGGTCCTGGGCAGCAAACCGGAAGCCCTCCTCGGCCGGCTGCAACTGATGGCGGGAGGCGAGCCTGCGGTCTTTGCCGCGGCCCAACCGATCCTGACCCAACTCAGCGAAGCCCCCAGGCGGCTTGGGGCCGTGGGCAGCGCCATGGCCTGCAAGCTGGCCCTCAACCAGCTCATCGCCAGCCTCACCCATGCCTTCAGCCTCTCGCTGCATCTGGTGCAGCGCAGCGGGGTGGAGGTGGAGGCCTTCATGGAGATCCTGCGCGGAAGTGCCCTCTACGCCCCCACCTTCGACAAGAAACTGGAGCGGGAACTCGCGGGCGACTACGGCAACCCCAACTTCCCTACGGCCCACCTGCGCAAGGACCTCGCCCTCTTCCTCGAGGCCACGCAAGCCGCAGGACTGAATGGCGACGGGCTCGAAGGACTCCTGCACCTGCTGCAAGGCTCCACTGCAGCGGGCCTCGATGGGCTGGATTACTGCGCCCTGCACGCCCTCACGGCTGGCCATGGAGCTGAGAGAGCGCCGCGGTAAAGCCAGCGGCTGCCTCCCGGCTCCAGCTGCCCTCGATCGCCCGCTGCCCCGGCCCAGGGGTGAGCATCACCCGCAACGCCCAGCCCTGGCGGTCGCCATCGAGGGCCATCCACCAGCCCTCCCGTTCGAGCTCAAGCTCGATCGCTTCTTCGGCCATCAGTTGATCGATCAGCTGACGGTGCTGGTCGATGAGCGCGCCCAGGCCATCGCGGAGGCTGCAGGCTTCGGCCTCACTGAGCTCCACCGCCCAGCCATCCCCACCGATCAACACAGAAAAAGGGTGACGGCCGGCATCCCATGCCAACCGCCACCCTTCTCCTTCGCGTTCAATCACGGTCACCCGGGAGCGAACCGCATCCGTTGAGGCTCAACCAGGAAGCAGATCGGGCTGGTCCTGCTCGTCGCTCAGCTCGATGATGGCGCGCTGCACGGGCTTCACCATCGAATCCTCCAGCAGACCGTCGAAGTCATCGAAACGACGCTGCTTGGCGCGGAAGGCGATGCGGACGGTGGTCAGGTAGCGGTTGCTGGACTGCCGAACGAGATTCTCAGCGCGCTGCGCGAGCTCTTTGGGGCTGACGTTGACGCCGAGATACATGCACTATTCGCCGATCGACTCATCGTAGGTCAGCAGACTGCTGGATAAGGGAACGCTGACGGGGAAGACCATCGGCTCCTCCCCAGCCACCACCAGACGAATCTCGCGGGCCAGCTGAAGCGCCTCCAGCGGCGGCCTCAGTAGATCGATCACGCCACAGACCATGGCGCGGTGGGCGAGATCCCTGCACTCGATCCGCAAGGAGCCCCAACCGCGGGACAGCCGCGCGGCCAGGAGAGGATCCAGGCGACGCGCCTGCTCGGGGTCCTCCCGATAGAACGACCACAGGGCAACAGCAACCCGCTCCATGACCCAAGACAAGTCCCGCTTGTCTCACCATGAAGTCTGGTTTTGCGTCACCCTCTTAGACGGCAGTTTCCCTTCAGCTTTGGCCAATGGCCGGCACCCTTGCCATTGACCTCGGCAGCACCACCACGGTGGTGGCCCATCAAGGCGCCGGCGATCAGAGCGCCTGCCTGCTGCCGCTGCCGCCCTTCAGCAGTGCCGATCCTGTCGTCATCCCCAGCCTGATCTGGCTGGCGGATCGGGAGACCCGCCAACCGCTGATTGGACGGCAGGTCGTCGAAGGGGGACTCCTGGAGCAGGACGGGCCCCAGCTGCAGCGGGACTTCAAACGTCTGATCGGTCAACCCAGCAGCGAGACCAGTGCCAGCTGGCTGAGCCCAGAACAAAGCGGGCGCCTGCTGCTGGAGCAGATCTGGTCCCATCTACCGGAGGCCCTTGCACCGGATCGGCTGGTGCTGACCGCACCGATCGATGGCTACCGGGGCTACCGACAGTGGCTGCTGGAGGCCGTCGAGGCCATGGACGTCCCTGATGTGGCCCTGGTGGATGAGCCCACCGCTGCGGCCATCGGCGCAGGCCTCCCCCCGGGCAGCCGTGTGCTGGTGGTCGACGTGGGCGGGGGCACCACCGACCTGTCGCTGGTGGCGCTGCCGGGCGGCGAGGGCCGGGCAGCACCCATCGCCCAACTGCTGCGCTTTGGCGGCCGGACCCTCAACAACAGCCAGCAAACCCTGCGGACCGCCGAGGTCCTGGGGAAGGCCGGACTGGCCATCGGCGGCCGCGATCTCGACCGCTGGATTGCGGCCCATCTCTGCCCGGATTGGACCAGCCCGCCGCGGGGACTGCTCGAGGTCTGCGAAAGGCTCAAGTGCGAATTGAGCGAAGCGGAGGAGGCGCTGGCGCTCTGGACGCCCCAGGACGCCGGCGCCATCCCGCTGCGGCTGCAGCGGGCGGAGCTCCAGCAACTGCTCGAGGAGCGGGGGCTGCTGAGCCTGTTGGACGACTTGCTGGAGACCGTTCTGGCGGCAGCGCGGGCCGCGGGCGTGCAAGCCGAGGACATTGATGCGGTTCTGCCCGTGGGGGGAAGCGCCCAGATCCCCTTGATTCGCGACTGGATCCAGCAACGGCTCCCGGGCATCCCCCTGCGGGGGAGCCGCCCCGTGGAAGCCGTGGCCCTGGGCGCCTTGAGCCTGACCCCCGGTGTTCGCATCAAAGATGTGCTCAGCCAAGGGGTCTCCCTGCGTTGCTGGGATCAGCGCAGCGCTGAACATCGCTGGCATCCGCTGTTCGTGGCGGGCCAGAGCTGGCCGATCGAGCAACCCCTGACCATCCGCCTGTCCTGCAGCCAGGCCGAGCAGAGCGCCCTGGAACTGGTGCTGGGCGAACCCCAAGCCGAGGAGCGCAGCGAAGTCGTCTTTGTCGATGGCCTGCCGGTCCTGCGCCGCAACAGCGCCGGATCCGCCCGGGTCCAGGCCTGGCCGCAGGCTCCTGTCCAGATTCCCCTGAGCCCCTGCGGCAGTCCCGGCGAGGACCGCATCGAGCTGCGGTTTTGGATCGATTCGGCCTGCCACCTGCAGGTTGAGCCTTTGGATCTACAGACCCAAATCCGCCAAAGCACGATCGATTTGGGGGCGGTCCGCTAGGCCGGCTCGAACTCTGCCCCTGGCCGCGTGATCACTGGAAGGTCGCTGCATAGAACGGAGCTGGACTCCAGACCCGCCACTTGGCCATCCGCCGACACCGGCTTCCGCGTTTTTGGCTGGTGCTCACCTTGGGCTTGGTGGCATCGGGGGTTGGCGCGGCCTACTGGTGGGAGAAACAACTTCCCACTCGGCTCGATCAAGCGGCCAAAGCCGGGCGACTGGATGACTGCCTGCTCTTTGGCGAACAGCTCTCAGCCCTGCGCTGGCTCGGGGGCCAAGCCCCCTTGGAACTCAGCCGCTGCCGCCGGCTGAAAGCCGAACAGCTCTGGCTGGCCCAACAACCAGCCCAGGCTCTGCAACTGCAGCGTCTGCTCGTCAACTCCGGCAACAGCACCCCGGAGGACCAACAGCGCCTGCTGACTTGGCAACAGCAACTGGAGACCGAAGCCCTGTCCCTCTACCGCCGCGGACAACTGGATCGGGCCTTGGCGGTGCTCAAGAGCCTGAATGCCGACCAAAACCCCCAAGGCACTGCCCTGGGCGATCAACTCCGTGAGGACTGGAGCCGAAACCGGTTTCAAAAGGAGCGCGCTGCCCGGCTGATCCCCCAAGAGCGCTGGTGGGAAGCCCTCGATGCCCTCAATCGCATCGAACATCCCTGGTGGAAACAACACACCCAAGCCCTACGCCAACAGGTCGAGGGGGGAATCGAGGGGCTGCGCAAGCGCGACCACGGCGAGCACGACTCCCATGGAGGCCTGGGCTCCAACGTCCCCGAGGCCCAGCTCAGCCGACTCGTCAGCCAGAAGCTCAGCCAAGGGCTGGATGACTGGCAAGCCTTCAGCCAAGCCTGCGCCGAACTGGGGGGACAGGTCATCGAGGATGGGCCCGAGACAGCCTGCAGGCGTTAATCACGCGTGACAGGATGGCCACCACTTCAGGGCGATCCTTCATGCAGGCGGGAGATCAAGTCACGGTCAGCCAGAGCGTTGTGGTCTTCCACCACCCGCAGCACCGCGGCCAGGCCTTCGATCTCAAGGGCCAGCAGGGGGAGGTCTTCCAGGTCCTGAACGACTACAAGGGCCGCACCATCAGCCCGACCATGCCGGTGATCGTGGCCTTCGGAAAGTTCCGCGCCCACTTCCGCGCCGATGAACTTGAGGCGGTGGCCTGAGGGCCAGCCCTAGGGCTCACCTTTTAAGAGGAACACCCCCTCTTCGCCGTCGATCCCCTTGAGGCAGAGGGCGATCAGCTCCTGGCGGTTCGTTGGCACCACGCGACCACAGAAGTCCGGCTGAATCGGCAGCTCCCGGTGGCCGCGGTCCACCATCGCCAGCAGCGAAACCCGCTTGGGACGGCCCCAGGCCTGCAGAGCCTCAAGGGCAGCGCGCACGGTGCGCCCCGTGAAAATCACGTCATCCACCAGCACCACCTCCTTGCCATCGAGGCTCGACGGCAAGGAGGTCGGCGTCACCAGGCGTGTACCGACGCGATCCAGGTCATCGCGGTGAAAGGTGGGATCGACGCTGCCGCAGTCCACCGGATGCCCCGAGAGCTGCTCCAGCAACTGAGCCAAAACCTCGGCCAAGGCAACCCCTCGGGTTGGGATACCCAGCAAGACCAGATCGCGGCTGTCATCGACGCTCTCCAGCACCTGGGAGGCCAAGCGGTTCAGGGTCCGTCCCAACTCAACCGCTGACAGGATTTCAACGCGATCAACGGCCATGGGTCTCAGAAGGGAGCGCGATGGGCGTGGGAACCCATGGTGTAGCCAAAAGCTGACGCAACCATGCTGAGGACTGGCTCAGCGCAAGGCAAGAGGTAGGTTGGACCCATCTGGTCGTGCAGGGAAAGGCGGGGTTTTATCGGGTGACAGCCATACCGTCCACCGAATCGAGCTCGCACAACGCGGGGACCGCAGCAGGTCCTTCGCAGTCCTCCCAGAACGGAGCGATTGCGCCTGTTGTGCTCTGCATCCTGGATGGATGGGGCTACCGCCACGACGACAGCCATAACGCCATCCGGGCGGCCCAAACCCCGGTGATGGATGCCCTTTGGCATGCCTATCCCCACACCCTGATCGAAGCCAGCGGCGCCGATGTCGGCCTCCCGGACGATCAGATGGGCAACTCGGAAGTCGGTCACCTGACCATCGGCGCCGGCCGCATCATTCGCCAGGAACTGGTGCGCATCAGCCAGGCCGTGCGCGACGGCAGCATCGCTGAGAACGCAGAACTCAACGCCCTGGCCGATCAACTCCGGGCTAGTGGCAAGACGCTGCATCTGATCGGCCTCTGCTCCGACGGTGGCGTCCATAGCCACATCGACCACCTGGGGGGCCTGCTGCAATGGGCCAAGGCCCGCGGCCTCAAGGAGGTCTGCATCCACGCCATCACCGATGGCCGTGACACCCCGCCGCAAAGCGCCGAGCCTTTCCTCAACACGATCGAAGCCCAGATCGAGAAGGCAGGAATCGGCCGGATCAGCACCCTCTGCGGGCGCTACTGGGCGATGGATCGTGACAACCGCTGGGAGCGCACCGAAAAGGCCTACCGCCTGCTCACCGAAGAGGGAACGATCAGCGAACTCTCGCCCCAGGAGGTCCTGAAGGCGTCCTACGGCGAGGAGATCTACGACGAATTCCTCGAGCCCACCCGACTGGCTCCCGGCGCGATCGAATCCGGGGACGGTGTGGTGCTGTTCAACTTCCGCCCTGACCGCGTCCGTCAGCTGGTCAAAGCGCTTGTGGTGGAAGGCTTCGATGGCTTTGAGCGGACGTTCATCCCCGACCTCAACGTCGTTACCTTCACCCAATACGAAGCCGGCCTGCCGGTGAGCGTGGCCTTCCCCCCTGAGTCCCTTGATGGTCTGCTGGGTCAGGTGGTCTCCGAAGCCGGGCTGCGGCAGTTCCGCACTGCAGAAACCGAGAAGTACCCCCACGTCACCTACTTCATGAATGGGGGCATCGAGCAGCCCTACCCCGGCGAGGACCGTCACCTGGTCCCCTCCCCTCGCGTCGCCACCTACGACCAGGCTCCAGCGATGTCCGCCGAGCAGCTGACCGACAACTGCATCTCCGCGGTCAACAAAGGGATTTACTCCCTGGTGGTGATCAACTACGCCAACCCCGACATGGTGGGGCACACCGGGGCGATGGAAGCCACCGTTGAAGCCATCGGCGCAGTCGACCGGAGCGTGGGCCGCCTGCTGGAGGCCACCAACCGCATGGGCGGCACCCTGATCGTCACCGCCGACCACGGCAACGCCGAGCTGATGGAAGGCCCCGATGGCCTGCCCTGGACCGCCCACACCACCAACCCCGTCCCCTTGATCCTTGTGGAGGGAGAAAAGCGCAAGATCCCCGGCCACGGCACCGCCGTCGAACTGCGCAGTGGTGGTGGCCTGGCGGATGTGGCCCCGACCCTGCTGGAGATCCTGGGCCTGGAGCAGCCGAGCCGTATGACTGGCGCCTCCCTGATCACGCCCCTGGGCAGCCCAAGCCAACCGAGCCGCATCCCTCAGACCCTCGGCGTCTAGTCACTGCCTAGGCTGCATCGATGATTCAAACCACCCTCACCTGGATCTGGCTCAGCAGTGGTGCACTGCTGGTGATCACCGTTCTCCTGCACAGCCCCAAGGGGGATGGCATGGGTGGCATCGCCTCCAGCGGCAGCTCGATGTTCAGCAGCGCCCGCAGCGCCGAGGCGACCCTGAACCGCATCACCTGGACCCTGCTCGCCATCTTCATGGGACTGGCCACGGCCCTCAGCGCCGGCTGGTTCAAAGGTCTCTAACGCGATGACACGACGGGGATTGCTCGCCTCCTTGGCCCTGCTGGTGGGCGGCAAATCGGCGGATGCTGCCAGCAAGGCAGCTGATCCGCAGTGGCAACTCACGGATGCCCAGTGGAAGGCACGCCTGTCTCCAGCGGCGTACCAGGTCCTGCGTCAGGAGGGGACCGAGCGCCCTTTCTCCAGCCCCCTGAACAACGAGAAACGCGCCGGCATCTTCCACTGCGCCGGTTGTGATCTACCGCTGTTCAGCTCCAAGGCGAAGTACGACAGCGGCACCGGCTGGCCCAGCTTCTGGGAGCCCCTGGCCAATGCGATCGAGACCAAGGTGGACTTCAAATTGATCGTCCCCCGGACCGAATACCACTGCCGCCGCTGCGGCGGCCATCAAGGTCACGTCTTCGGTGACGGTCCTCGCCCGACCGGCAAGCGCTACTGCAACAACGGGGTGGCGCTGAGCTTTACGCCCAACGCCTAAGACAAGACAGCAAAAAGCCCGGGATGCGCTGCACCCCGGGCTTGCTTGTGGATGCTGTGCTCAGAACAGCTGAGGCGAACCGACGCGCTCGGCGTAGGCCTCTTCGCCGTGTTCAGCCACATCAACGCCGAGGTTTTCAGCGTTTTCGCCGACACGGAACTGAACACCAAGACCCCGCAAGACACCGGCAATCAAGAAGGTGCCAAGGGCAGCCAGGCCATAGGCCACCAGCACCGCCTGCAGCTGACCCAGCACCAGGGCTCCACGGCCCTGTTCCGCCAGGACCTGGCCGGCGGGGTGGGAGGCGATCAACTCAGCGTTGGCAAAGACGCCGGTGAGCAGGGCACCCGCGGTACCGCCGACGCCATGGACGGCATAGGTGTCGAGGGAATCGTCAAAGCGCAGCTTCACCTTGACCTGGACCGAGATGTAGCAGAGGACGGCGGTGATCGCACCGATGGCCATGCCCGAGCCGATGGTCACAAAACCAGCGGCGGGGGTCACGCCCACCAAGCCAGCCACAGCCCCGGTGGCCATGCCAACGGCGGTGGGCTTGCCGTCGCGCCAGGTCTCCACCACCGACCAGGCCACCAGACCCGCAGCAGCAGCGACGTGGGTGGTGGTGAAGGGAATCTCGGCGCCGCCAACGGCCAGCTGGCTGCCGCCGTTGAAGCCGAACCAACCAAACCAGAGCAACCCGGTACCCAGCAGGATCTGGGTCACGTCATGGGGAGGACGGATCGCCTTGGGCCACTGACGGCGCGCACCGATCAGACCGGCCAGCACCAGTGCGGTCACACCGGAGCTGATGTGCACGACGGTGCCACCGGCGAAATCGAGATCTTTGCCCAGGAAGCCGCCGCCCCAGACCATGTGGGCCAGCGGGGAATAGACCAGCAACAGCCAGATCGGCGTGAACAGGCACCAGAAGCGGAAGCTGATGCGCTCCACCAGGGCACCGGAGATCAGGGCCGGCGTGATGATCGCGAACATGCCCTGGAACAGGGCAAAGGTCAGACCGGGAACCGCAAGACCATCCCAGACCTCCGGCAGACGCTCGAGCAGGGCAAAGGTGAAGGGGTTCCCCACCACCGCCTGGGCCGCACCGCCATCGGCGAAGGCCAAGCTGAAACCAAAGCTGGCCCAGACCAAGGTGGCGATGCCCATCATCACGAAGCTCATCGCCATCGTGTTGAGGACATTGCGCCCCTGAACAAAGCCGCCGTAGAAGAAGGCCAGACCAGGGGTCATCAACAGAACCATTGCTGCCGAGATCAGCAGCAATGTGTTGTCGGAGCTATCCAGCGAGGCTTCTGCCGCCTGGGCTGGCAAGAAAGCACCCAGCAGGAACTGCAGCGCAGGAACGGTGAAAGCAGCGATCAGCAATCGGCGCTGTCGCGAAAGAAACGGCACGCGAACTCATTCGGTGATGACGGCTACCGTTTCAGACAACGCAGGAGACGGACTGTTCGCTGCGAACACTTTCATGGGTCCTGGACGATCGGTGTCCGCTCAGACCTCGGCTTCCCCGCCCTGGGCAGCACGCAGGCGATCCATCCCCGCCGAGGCCATGCGCTGGGACCGGTTGATCGCCTTAACAATGAAGAACAGCACCCAGCCCACAATCAGGGAATTGAGCAGCACATTCAGGGCCTGTCCAATCAGGAGCTGCCCACCGGCATAGGGAATCTCCCACTTTTCCCAGCCGCCATTGCGAATCAGGGGATTCACCAATGGCATCAACAGGTCTTTCGTGAGCGCATCGACGATCTGCTGAAACTGGGTGCCCACCACCACCGCAATGGCCAGGTTCAGGGCATTGCCCTTCTGAAAGAAGAACTCCGTGAATTCCTTCAACCAGCGACGAAAAGCGAGCATGAAAGACCTGGGAAAGCAGGCCTTCATTCGAACACGGGTGACTCAAAGCCCCTAAGTCTTCAGCCCTTGGAGTCGGGCTCTTGAAGACCGGAGCGCAGAAAAGCAACGCTCTTCTGAACACGCTCGATCTCATAGTCCGTCTTCACCTTCTGCTTCTCGAGAAGCTCCACTCGCTTCAAGAGGTCCTCCAGCAGCTTGTTCTGAAGTGACTCCACCTGGACCAGCCGCTTCTTCCGATCGGGGTCCGCCGGTCCAGCGGAGACCGCTCCATCTAGAACAGCACCCTCCGTCTCTAGATACACCTCCGCAAGGCGCTCAAGAACCTTGGTGTACTGCCTGCCCTGCCGCCGGCAGAGCTCCCGAAAGCGATCGAGAACCTCAGGCCTGAAGTTCGCAGCAAAAGCACCAGGACGCGGCACAGCCAAGACTCATATAGCCGAAACAATACGTCCGCCTCTTCACGCCCATTCCCCTGCTCAATGGCGAGCAACTGCACCCGCACCAGCTCGCCCTCGCGCCAAGACAAAAGCAACCCTGTGGCATAGCTCTGCATTGCAGCGCCTAGATAAGTGTTACTGGCAGGACTTGGATCGCCCTGATCGACGCCGAGCGATAGGCACAAAAAAGGGGCACGAATGTGCCCCAGATGCATTGCAATGACTGAAGGTTCATCGGGGAGGGGTCACCCTCTCCCCGACCGGCCTCAATAGTCGAAGTCGCCGCCGCCCATGCCGCCGCCGGCAGGAGCTGCTTCCTTCTTCTCGGGCATGTCAGCCACGATGCACTCGGTGGTCAGAACCATGCCTGCAATCGAGGCAGCGTTCTGCAGACCGGAGCGGGTCACCTTGGCGGGGTCCACGATGCCGGCAGCCAGCATGTCGACGTACTCACCAACGGCGGCGTTGTAGCCCTCGTTGAAGGGCTTGTTCTTGACGTGCTCGGCCACGACGGAGCCGTTCACACCGGCGTTCTCAGCGATGCGCTTGAGGGGAGCGGTCAGAGCGGAAGCCACGATGGTGGCGCCGATCAGCTCTTCGCCGGACAGGTTGGCCTTGGCCCAATCCTCGAGGGCGGGAGCCAGGTGAGCCAGGGTGGTGCCACCGCCAGGAACGATGCCCTCTTCAACGGCCGCCTTGGTGGCGTTGATGGCGTCTTCCAGGCGCAGCTTCTTGTCCTTCATCTCGGTCTCGGTGGCGGCACCCACCTTGACCACGGCCACACCGCCGCTCAGCTTGGCCAGACGCTCCTGCAGCTTTTCCTTGTCGTAGGTGGAGTCGGTCTCATCCATCTGCTTGCGGATCTGCTCGCAGCGGGCCTTCACAGCCACCTCGTTGCCTTCGGCCACGATGGTGGTGGTGTCCTTGTTGATGGTGATGCGGCGGGCGGTGCCCAGCATCTCCAGCTTGGCGTTCTCCAGCTTGAGGCCGGCGTCCTCGGTGATCAGCTGACCGTTGGTCAGAACAGCGATGTCCTCGAGCATGGCCTTACGGCGATCGCCGAAGCCAGGGGCCTTCACAGCCGCCACGTTCAGGACGCCACGCAGACGGTTGACCACCAGGGTGGCCAGGGCTTCCTTCTCGATGTCCTCAGCGATGATCAGCAGAGGCTTGCCGGTGCGAGCGATCTGCTCGAGCACGGGCACCAGGTCCTGCACCAGACCGATCTTCTTGTCGGTCAGCAGGATGTAGGGCTCCTCCAGAACCGCTTCCATCCGCTCGGTGTCGGTGGCGAAGTAAGGGGAGATGTAGCCCTTGTCGAAGCGCATGCCTTCGGTGACCTCCAGCTCGGTGGTCATCGACTTGCCTTCCTCGAGGGAGATCACACCCTCTTTGCCGACCTTGTCCATGGCGTCGGCAATCATGCGGCCGACTTCCTCGTCGTTGCCGGCGGAGATGGTGCCGACCTGGGCGATGGCGTTGGAGTCGCTGATGGGCTTGGCGTTCTCCTTGATCTTCTCGACCAGGAATTCAGCGGCCTTATCGATGCCCTTCTTCAGGGTGATGGCGTTGGCGCCAGCAGCAACGTTGCGCAGACCGGACTTGACCATGGCGTGGGCCAGGACGGTCGCGGTGGTGGTGCCGTCACCGGCGGCGTCGTTGGTCTTGGAGGCGGCCTGACGGATCAGGGCGACACCGGTGTTCTCGATGTGATCCTCGAGCTCGATCTCCTTGGCGATCGTGACGCCGTCGTTGATGATCTGAGGAGCGCCGAACTTCTTCTCGAGGACGACGTTGCGGCCCTTAGGACCGAGGGTCACGGCAACCGCCTCAGCCAGGATGTCGATGCCTTTTTCGAGGGCGCGGCGGGCCTGCTCGTTGTAAATAATGCGCTTAGCCATGGGAGGCGAATCTCGCGGTAGGGGTGGTTAGAAGACGGTGTTGAGGCTCAGTTGACGACAGCCAGGATGTCCTTCTCGGAGAGGAGCACGTACTCGTCGCTGCCGAGCTTGATGTCGGTGCCGGCGTACTTGCTGTAGAGCACCTTGTCGCCAACGCTCACTTCAGGAGCCTGACGGGAACCGTCGTCGTTGCGCTTGCCGGGGCCCACCTGAACCACCTCGCCCACCTGGGGCTTTTCTTTGGCGGTGTCGGGCAGAAGGATGCCACCGGCAGTCTTCTCTTCGGACTCAGAGACCTTGATGAAGATGCGATCGCCCAGGGGCTTGACGGTGGAAACGCTGAGGGAAACAGCAGCCATGGATGGAATTCGGGTTGGTTGGCGAAACCATTGGCATGGCGCCAGAGACGCTGCCAGGGTCGCGGCGTAAAAACGCCTAGGAACGCGAGTTAGCACTCACATCCCCTGAGTGCCAAGTTATGGGCGCGCTTCCCGAGTCCACAACCACCCCGCGGGGCGGGTGACCGAACAGGGCAGGGGAGGGGTGACGGGGTGCAGGGGCGCGGTGGTATGTTTGCGCCGCTTCAGGCGGGCTGCGTCCCGCTGTGCGTCCTGCGACTTCTCCTTTAAATGGCTGCTGCTACTGCCACCGGCACCAAAGGCATCGTCCGGCAGGTGATCGGACCGGTGATCGACGTTGAATTCCCGGCCGGCAAGCTGCCAAAGATCTATAACGCTCTCCGCATTGAGGGCAAAAACTCGGCTGGTCAAGACGTTGCTCTGACCGCTGAGGTTCAACAGCTGCTCGGCGACCACCGCGTCCGCGCCGTCGCCATGAGCGGCACCGACGGCCTGGTCCGCGGCATGGGCGCCCTGGACACCGGTGCTCCGATTTCCGTGCCCGTGGGTGAGGCCACCCTCGGCCGCATCTTCAACGTGCTCGGTGAGCCCGTTGACGAGCAGGGTCCGGTGAAGACCACCACCACCGCCCCCATCCACCGCGAAGCTCCCAAGCTGACCGACCTCGAGACCAAGCCCAAGGTGTTCGAGACCGGCATCAAGGTGATCGACCTGCTGGCTCCCTACCGCCAGGGCGGAAAGATCGGCCTCTTTGGCGGTGCCGGCGTGGGCAAGACCGTGTTGATCCAGGAGCTGATCAACAACATCGCTAAAGAGCACGGCGGTGTGTCCGTGTTCGGTGGCGTGGGTGAGCGCACCCGCGAGGGCAACGACCTCTACGAGGAATTCAAGGAATCCGGCGTGATCAACGCCGAGGACCTCTCCAAGTCGAAGGTGGCCCTCTGCTACGGCCAGATGAACGAGCCCCCCGGCGCCCGCATGCGCGTCGGTCTCTCGGCTCTGACCATGGCTGAGCACTTCCGCGACGTGAACAAGCAGGACGTGCTGCTGTTCGTCGACAACATCTTCCGCTTCGTTCAGGCCGGCTCCGAAGTCTCCGCACTGCTGGGCCGCATGCCTTCCGCTGTGGGCTACCAGCCCACCCTGGGCACCGACGTCGGTCAACTGCAGGAGCGCATCACCTCCACCCTCGAGGGCTCCATCACCTCGATTCAGGCTGTGTACGTGCCTGCGGACGACCTGACCGACCCCGCACCGGCTACCACCTTTGCTCACCTGGACGCCACCACCGTGCTGAGCCGCGGCCTGGCTTCCAAGGGCATCTACCCCGCTGTGGATCCCCTGGATTCCACCAGCACCATGCTCCAGCCCTCCGTTGTGGGTGACGAGCACTACCGCACCGCCCGCGCCGTGCAGTCCACCCTGCAGCGCTACAAGGAGCTCCAGGACATCATTGCGATTCTGGGTCTGGACGAACTGTCCGAAGACGACCGTCGCACCGTGGACCGCGCTCGCAAGATCGAGAAGTTCCTCTCCCAGCCCTTCTTCGTGGCTGAGATCTTCACCGGCATGCCCGGTAAGTACGTGAAGCTCGAGGACACCATCAAGGGCTTCAACATGGTTCTCTCCGGTGAACTGGATCACCTGCCCGAGGCTGCCTTCTATCTGGTGGGCAACGTCGACGAAGTGAAGGCCAAGGCGGCCAAGATCCAAGCCGACGCCAAAGGCTGATCCGGAGCGTTAGCTGATGTCTCTCACCCTCCGCGTTCTGGCTCCAGACCAGAGCGTCTTCGACGGCCCTGCCGACGAAGTGATCCTTCCCTCCACCACGGGCCAACTGGGCATTCTTCCCGGTCACGTCTCCCTGCTCACCGCCCTCGACTACGGGGTGCTGCGTGTGCGCGAGAACAACGACTGGAAAGCCATCGCCCTCCAGGGTGGTTTTGCCGAGATCGAAGCGGATGAAGTCACCGTCCTGGTGAACACCGCTGAACTCGGTAGCGCTATCAACGCTGACGAAGCCAACAAAGAACTGGAAGCCGCCACCGCTGCTGCCAACCAGTTCGAAGGTCAGGCCGCCAGCACCGAGAAGCTCAAGGCCCAACAAGCCGTCTCCCGTGCCCGCGCTCGGGTTCAAGCGGCAACCCTGAACAACTGAGCGCTGCCTTCAGTTGCACGCACCAGCGCCCCAAATGGGGCGCTTTTTTATGCTCAGCCCACAGATCCCAAGCCATGGGCCTCGGCACGACTCTCGGCAGGCAGCTGCGCCAATGGCAGATCCAGAACCCTGAGGCGCTGCAAAGCGGACGGGCGATCGCCAATCGCCTCATCGATGCCCTCGGCGCGGAGGACGCGCTGAAGGGTCCGATTCGCGACCTTGCCAACCAACCCCTGCTGCTGCAGCTGCTCCATGGCAGCGGCGCCAGCCAAACCAGTGCCCGCGCCAGCCTGGGGGCACACATTCGACAGACCTACTCCGCCGAGGTCCAAAGCGAGCTTCAGGATCTGCTCGACGCCGCCTGCGGGACAAGCAAGCCCGAGCCTGCAACCGCCCCACCGCGCCAGAGCGTTGCGGCCGCTCCTGCCGCAACGGCCCTCAAGGGTCTGGAACCACTCGCCCCAGGGCTGGCCCTCTCAGCCTGCGGCGCCTTGGTGCTGAGCTGGTTCGGCCAGGAACTGGACCGGCTGATCTTTGATGGCTGGGGCTGGAGCGGGGGTCTGGTGCTGGTGCTGAGCCTGGCCGGCCTGGCCGTCGGACCGTGGCGCAGCAGCCTGAGGCGACGCTGGAGTCTGAGCAGCGAGCAGGCCTCACAACCGCGGCAGGTCTGGCGCTGGATCAGTTCCCCCTGGGTCCATGGCAGCGGTCTCGAAGCCGCGGTGAATCTGGCCGTGCTGCTGATCGTCCTGGGGAACTCGCCCCTGCCCCTCGGCCAGGTGATCCTGCGCTACAGCCTGACGGCCCTGGCCTGCCTGGGCCTGGCCGCACTCTGCGCCCAACGCTGGAGCGTCCAACGAACCTGGAGCGGATCCGCCGGGCCGGTCTGTGCCTTGATCGGCCTGGCGGCCGGCTCCAGCCTGCTGCACTGGAAGCTCTTGGTCTTTCGTCCCCTGGGGCTGAGCATCCCGGCTTGGGTACTGCTGCTGTTGGTGGGGGCCCTGCAACTGGGCTGGCAGCTCCCTCGCCAGCAACCCGAGGAACGCAGCACGGCCCTGCAACGCCTGCTGGCCTCCAGCTGCAGTTGGGGACTGATCCTCGGCCTGGTCTGGGCCCTGATCAGCCGGCTGCAGGCAGGGCTCTAGCGGCCTGCTGCATGTAGCGCCCCCAAAGCTGCGCCACCAAGCCACCGCTCGCTCCTGAGGCGGGACGGTTGTCGTCGTTCCCCATCCAAATCGCCGTCAGAACCTTCAGCGAGGGGGAGTAGCCGATGAACAGGGCATCCACGCCGTTGTTGGTGGTGCCGGTCTTGCCGCGAGCATCCGGGACCACCGCCGCCGCTCTGCCCGTTCCGCCCTGGACCACCCCAGCCAACATCTGATCCATCGCCGCAGCCACCTCCGGCCGGATCAACTGGCGAGATCGCTCTCCAATCGGGGTCGTCACACCCCGGGCCGGACAGCGGTCCAGGCTTTTCAGCGATCGGCAGATGCCCAGGTCATAGATGCGGCTGACCCCGTGCACGGGCACCGATCTCCCCCCGTTCGCGACCACGGCATAGGCCCGGGCCATCTCGTAGAGATAGGTCTCCCGGCCGCCCAGCATGGTGTTGTAGTCCGCGTCCAGGGGCGTCGAAATGCCCAGCCGTCGCGCCAGCTTGAGCACCTGGGAGAACCCCGCCCGCTCCGCCAGCCGCAGGGCAACCACGTTCTCCGAACCCGCCAGACCCGCGGCCACGCTGATCGCTCCGGCGGACTGACGGCAGCCCCCCACATAGTCCAGTGGGGCACAGGAGATGGACTCGGACGGTGAGACGCCGGCGGCCAAGGCCGCCAGGAAGGGGAACAACTTGAAGGTCGAGCCGGGCTGGCGCAGGGCCTGAACCCGATCAAAACTCGAGCGGCTGTAATCGCCACCGCCGACGTAGGCCAGGATGTCGCCGGTCTCGGTATTCAGGCTGATCAGCGCCCCCTGGGTCAGCCCCGCCGCGGCCGCGGGCCCCTCCAAAAAACGCTTCAGCTGCTCCTGGGCCAACTGCTGCAGCTTGGGGTTGATCGTGCTCTCCACCGCGTAATTGCCAGCCCCATCACCGCCCCTGAGGTTCAAACCAAAGCGGGTGCCCTCGAGCTCACCAATGACGTAGTCGCTGAAGAAGGGGTAACTGCTGAAGCTCGACTCCCGGCAGGCCGAGGGATCGATGTTCAGGGGCCGCCGCTGGGCATCGATCAGGCCCTGATCGCTCAACCAACCCTGCTCGTGCATCAGCTTCAGCACCAGGTTGCGGCGCTCCAGGCCCGCACCTGGGTCCTCGAGGTTGCAGGGGCTGTAGCCGTTCGGGCTGGGAAGCAGTCCCACCAAAAAGGCCGACTGGCCGACGTCCAGATCGCTGGCGGACTTGCGGAAGTAGAGCTGGGCCGCCTGCTCAAAGCCTTCGGTCCCCAGGCCCAGGTAGGCGCGATCGAGATAGAGCTTGAGGATCTGGTTCTTGCTGAAGCCCACCTCCAGCTGCAGGGCCACCCATAGCTCGCGCAGCTTGCGGGTCAGGCTTAGGTCGCGCCCCACCTCCGGGTAGACCATGCGCGCCACCTGTTGGGTGAGGCCGCTGCCGCCGCCGCTCCCCAACACAGCGGAGCGCAGGGTGCCGAACAGGTCGATGCCGCTGTTCCAACCAAAGCGGGCCTCCTCGGAGGCCAGCAGGGCCTGGCGCAGGTGCAGCGGATAGGACTGCAAGGACGGCAGCGCCGTGGAGGCCCCCTCCTTGGCATCCACCTGCTGACCATCGGCCGCAAAGATCTTGACCGGACCGTCGATGCTGCGGATCCGGGAGCCGCCGCCAATGCTGGCGGCCAGCAGCATGCCACTCACCAACAGGGCTGAGCCCGCCAAGGCCGTGATGCCCACCAGGCGAATCGCCTGCTCCAGGGGGCTGCGGGGATGGACGTAGCGCAGCTCAGGCGCCTGGCCCTTGAGGGGCGAGCCCAGCTGCACCGCATCCCCATCCCGCAGCTGAATCCAGCGGATCCGACGATCCCGATGGAACAGGCCATTGGAGGAACCAAAGTC
Organism: Vulcanococcus sp. DEBay_Sum29NL08_54; assembly: GCF_017859255.1. Lineage (NCBI taxonomy): Bacteria > Bacillati > Cyanobacteriota > Cyanophyceae > Synechococcales > Synechococcaceae > Vulcanococcus > Vulcanococcus sp. DEBay_Sum29NL08_54. The sequence continues at coordinate 13,351 of NZ_JAFMNJ010000005.1, read as the reverse complement.
CTCCAAGGCAAAGTCCCGGTCGCTGGGACGCTCCTTCTCAAGGATCGCGTGCACCCGGCTGAGACTCGGATCGCTCAACGGCAGCTCGCAGGCCGGATCACGGCCCAGGCGATAACGCCTGGGCTCAAGCTCGAGCTCCTGGATCTTCCCGTCCTTCCCCCAGAGCTCCAGGCGCGCCTGGTGTTCCAGCAATGCAGGCAGGGTGCTCCGCACCGCCTCGGGCCGCTCTCGCCAAGGTCCGCGAAGGGCTGCACGGGCAAAGTCTTTCCAAGCCTCCCGAACGGCCGGTGAGGCAAGACGATCCAAGCGAGAGGAGGTGCTCAGGCGGGTGTTGCAGTCCAGCCATAGGCTAAGACCAGCCCACCTCCGCCCCCCTTCGGTGCAGCGTCAACGGGACCCCTGGGAGCCCTTCCGCCTCTGGTTGGCGATCACGATCGGGCTCTATGCCCTGCGGGCCTTCTTTGCCTTCACCTGGGTGGGTGCGATCCCGGGCTGGATCCTGCTGTTGATGGTGCTCGTGGCGCTGGCGCTGGCCAGCAAAGCGGTCCTCTTCCCCGGGCGTGTCGTGCCCTATCGCGAGGGGGATGGCGGCCTCTGGAACGACCTGCGCGATGACTGGAGACTCTGGTGGGCCCGCCGGCGAGGAGAGCGATGAGCGCCCCCAAAGCGCGTTTGCTGCTCGCCAGCGATCCCAGCAAAGCCGCGCCCCTCGATCCCAAACAGCCCCTGACGATCGGCAAGGCGGCGAGCAATCGGCTCTGCCTCGCCAGCCAAACCGGGGTCTCCGATCACCACGCCGTCGTCCGGTTCTCGCAAACACAGGGCTGGTTGATCTGCGAGTGGCAGAGCAACGACGGCACCTTCCTCGAAGGGCAACGGATTCAGCAGTGCCGCCAGCTCGAGGACGGCGATGAGATCCGGCTGGGACTCCAGGGCCCCGTGCTGCAGTTCGAGCTGATCACCGCGCCGATCGCCAAACCCGCTGCCCCCGTCTCCAAACCCGCAGCCACTACCCGCCGGATCGATGTGGATGGGGAAACAGTGGAGCTGGCTGAGATCCTCTCGGCCGGGGTGCAAAGCCTGCCGCGCCATCCCCATGTCTTCAGCTGGTGGTTACTGCTCTGCCTCGGGGGGCTGCTGTTGCTGCCCTTCCCCCTGATCTTCTGGCCTTTAGAACTCGGCGCCCTGGGCGGCTGGATCGTGCTGGGCTCCCGCAAGGACCACAGCCTGGTGGTGGTGCTGCGGGATGGCCGTGCCCTACGCCATGGCTTTGCCAACCGCCGCACGGCCCTGGCCCATCGCAACGGCATCCGCAAGGCCCTCGCCAGCCAGGGCCGATGAACAGCCTGCTGCCGCTGGGGACACGCCTGCCGTTCGACGGCCTCGATCAACCCCTTGAACTCACGCGCCTCCTGGGGGGCGGAACCCAGGGGCAGGTCTACGCCGTGCGCTGCGGTGCGGAGGAGCTCGCCCTGAAGTGGTACTTCCCCAGTTGCATCGCCCGCGACCCACTGCTGCGGCAGCGCCTGCAGCAAAGCATTCGCCTGGGGGCTCCCAACGGCGCCTTTCTCTGGCCCATGGCACTGCTGGAGCCCAGCGCCGAGAGTCGGCCCCTGATCCGCTGCCAAGAGCCAGGCTTTGGCTACTTGATGCCCCTGCGTCCCAGTGGTTTTCAGGGGGCCCATCTCCATGCCGGCGGGCGGATGGAGATCAGCCTGCAGAACATCCTGCGGGCCTGCTTTCATCTGGCCGATGCCTTCCACGAACTCCACCTCAAGGGGCTCTGTTACAAGGACATCTCCCTGGGAAACCTCTTCCTCAGGCCGGGCGATGGCGCGATCCTGATCTGCGACAACGACAACGTCGCGATCGACGGCCAGGGCGCCGGCAGCGTGCTCGGGACCCCAGGATTCATGGCCCCGGAGGTGCTGCTGGGGGCAGCCAAGCCCAGTGCCAGCACGGATCAATTCAGCCTGGCCGTGCTGCTCTTTCGGCTGCTCACCCGCCACGACCCCTTCCGCGGGCGACAGGAACTGGCGATCCGCTGCCTCGATGAACCGGCCCGGCGCCGGCTCTACGGCGAGGAGGCCCTGTTCATCTTTGATCCAGAGAACCCCGCGAACCGGCCTGATCCGGAGGAACACGCCGCGGCCTTGCTGACCTGGCCGATCTACCCGCGGAGCCTGCAGCAGCTGTTTGAGACGAGCTTTGGCGCGGGGCTTCGGCAACCCGGCATGCGCCCCCTGACCGGGCAGTGGAAACAGGTGCTCGCGCGCTGCCTGGACCAACGCCGCCTCTGTCAGCACTGCGGCGAAGAGCTCTTCCACAGCGGACCCTGCTGGAGCTGCGGTCACACCAACCCGGCAGTCCTGCAACTGCAGCTCCCCCGAGGACAGGTGGCGGCCTGCCCAGGCAATGACCTCTACCCCCATCACTTCGATGGACGCGACAGCGAGCGGCTCGATCAGCCCCTGGCGCAACTGGTCGGCCACCCCACGGACCCAAGCGTTGTCGGTCTCAGGAACCTCGGAGCAACGGCCTGGCAAGGCCAGTTGAGCAACGGCCAGCTGCTCGAGGTGGAGCCGGGCAAAACCTGTAATGTCGCGGCCCTGCAGCAGCTCAGCACCCAGGCCGGGCCGATCACCCCGATCCGCAGATAAGCCATGCCCTTCCCCAACGTTCGCCTCAGCAACCGCCCGCTGCACTTCATCTACCTCTGCGATTGCTCCGGCTCCATGGCCGCCCAGGGCAAGATGCAGGCCCTGAATCAGGCGATCCGGCAGTCCCTGCCGGGCATGGCGGAGGTGGCCGAGCAAAACCCTGAAGCCCGGGTGCTGGTGCGGGCCGTGCGTTTTGCCGATGGCGCCGCCTGGCATCTGGCCGAGCCCACACCCGTGCAGGAGCTGCAGTGGCGTGATCTCGAGGCCGGTGGCATCACCGCCATGGGGGAAGCGCTGGAGCTGGTGGCCGGCGTGCTGCAGTCCCCGCCGATGGAGGAGCGGGCTCTGCCCCCGGTCTTGGTGCTGATCTCCGATGGCCAACCCACCGACGACTTCGATGCGGGGCTGAGCCAGCTGATGCGTCAGCCCTGGGCCCAGAAGGCCGTGCGCCTGGCGATTGCCATGGGCCATGACGCCGACCTCGAGGTGCTGCAGCAGTTCATTGGTCCTGAGCCCAGCGGTGGCGGCAAGTCGCCGCGGCGACCGCTGCAGGCCAGCAATGCCACAACCCTGGCGCAGTACATCCAATGGGCCTCGACCGCCGTGGTCGGAGCGGCCTCCATGCCCGCCAGCCGGCTGGATGACACGCCGCAGGACGCAGGCAACATTCCCCTGCCGGATCTGCCGCCGACCCTGCTGGACCCCGTCGACGACGTCGGTCCACTGGTGTGGTGAGACCCGCCTGGACTGGCGCACGCCATTGCAGCGTGATCGGCGCCGCCCACCGGCGGCAGGGCAAACCCTGCCAAGACGCCTCCCGGGTCTGCCAAGTCGGCCCTGAGCTGCAACTGCTGCTGGTCTCCGATGGCCATGGCGGCAGCCGCTATCGCCTCAGCGATGTGGGTAGCCAGCTGGCCTGCGCTGCGGCAGAGGAGTCGGTCGCGGCGCTGGCCAGGACGCTCTCCCTCCAGGATCAAGACGGCTGGCGCCGGCAGCTCGCGCAGGAGCTGCCCACCGCGATTCAGCAGCGCTGGCTCCGGGCGATCGAGGAGCACTGGAGCAGCCAGGCCGCTTCAGCGGACGAAGCCTTCTCCAGCGCGCTCTACGGCTGCACCCTGGGATTGGTCCTGCTGAGCCCCGACTGGTGGGGCTGCACCGGCATCGGCGATTGGGACCTCGTGGAGATCCACGCCGATGGGGACGCCCGTCTGGTGAACCAGGAGCAACTGAGCAACGCCACAGGAGAGGCCACCTTGAGCCTCTGCCAAAGCGAAGCCCTGGATGCCTGGTCATCGCGGGTCCAACTCCAGTCCGCCCTCCCCACAACCGCCCTGGTGCTCTGCACCGATGGGGTGCGCAAGTCCTGCGCCACCGATGGGGACTTCCTGCAGCTCTGCCAGCAGATGCTGGAGATCCAGGGGGAGGCCTTGGTCCAGGGATTGGAGGAAATCACGGCCCAAGGCAGCGGTGACGATGTCTCCGTTGCCATCGCCCAGCGCAGCGAACCAGCCCGGCGCGGGAAGGCGGGGGTCCTCACCGCCCTGGGCGCTGCCGCAGCCCTGATCGCGGGGGGCCTCTGGTGGTGGCCCAAGGCCCCTGATCCGCTGGCCCTCGAGATCCAACAGCTCTGCCAGCACCCCGAGCGGATTGAGGCCAGCCTCAAGCAACGGCGCCAGCAATTCCTGGCCTTCAAGAGCAGTCCCGCCCAAGCCCAGGCGCTGCTGGATCATCCCGAGCGAGATCCCCTGGGCGCCCTAATTGCCAGCAGCGCGCCTGGGGCCAAGGCGGAGCCGAAGATCTGCCCAGCCCTGGAGCAAGCCCTGCGGGCGCAATGGGAGGCGGCGAGCGAGACTCAAGGGCCATCCCGCGCCCCGGCGCGACCATGAACGACTACCAGCTCGGCGTGAAGCTGCGGCGCCAAATCCTGGCGGACTTTGAGCGGGGGATCAGCAGTGATGTGCGCCGCTACCAGGCGCTGCTCAGCGATTTTTGCGGAGACAACGAACTGCTGCTGCTGCCGGCCCTGAAGCACCTGGTGCAAACCGCCGCCTTCCAGGAGGCCGTGGCCGAGCGGCCGCCCCTACCCAGCGAAACCCAACTCAACCTGCGGCTGCAGCAGGAGCTCGACGCCCTCTTCGCCCCGGCCCTGTGCCTGCGGATGGCCGAAGTCCTGCGGGGCCTGCTGGGCCTGGCCCCCGATGGGCAGGCCATCCCCAGCGACCTCCCGGACGAGCCCACCGCCGTGGTGGATACCCCCGTTCACTCCAACAGCGGTGTCGTCGCAGTGCTGAGCTTCATCGCTGGCGTGCTGGTGGTGGGCGTTGTTGGTGCCCTCACCTGGCTGGTGCTGCTCAACCGCTCCATGACGCCCTCCACGGCAACGGCGCCGGCCCTGGTGAGCGAGCCCGAACCCACCCAAACCGAACCGGAGCCGGCCACCAGCGAACCCAAGTTGGATCCAGCCCAACTGCAGTTGAACCAGGCCATCGAGACCGTCCGCCAGCTGTACGACGACATCTCCCTGGGGAACACCGCTGCCGCCAAGCAACTCTTCAGCCCCCAAGCCGCCGATCAGTTCGACCCCGCCTTCTTCAGCCAGTTCCAACGGGTGGCCGTCGACAACCTCCAGGAAATCAGCCGCGATGGCAGCAAGGTCACCCTGCAGGGGGTCGTGACCTTCGTCTATCCGGATGGCACCAGCCAGGCGGAATCACGTTCCTTCACCGTGGACACCGCCAGCCAACCGGGACTGATCACCGCCAGCAGCTTTGATCAAGTGGTCAGCCCGCGCCGCTGAGCAGGCACAAAAAAGCCCCCGCTCTGCGGGGGCCAAGGAAACGGGGGAACCGCAAATCAGGCGGTACCGCAGAAGGTGACGTCGGGGAACTTGAGCTTGGCCTCTTCCAGGCTCTTGCCCTTGCCTTCCTCTTGCCAGTAGTTGATCACCTCGGTGGCCTTGTTGAGGACTTCAACGCGCTCGTTATCGGTGATCCAGCTCTTGCCTTCCAGCTCCGTCTTCAGGGTTTCCCAGGCGTCCTCACGGGGCCAGAAGAAGTAGGAGGTCAGGGGGCTGGGGCCGCCACCGACGATCTGGTCGACGGCCAGGGCCACGTTGTCGGGCAGCCAGAGGATCTTCACCAGGAAGCGGCCCTCATCGGCCTTCGGGGTACGGCCGGAGGGAACGCCGTTCTCGTCGATGGTGGCGGTCGCCAGGGCAGCGCTGGCACCACTCAGCACCGGACGAGCCTCAGTGGTCTCCGTTGCCGGAGCTTCTGTCGAGGCAGTCGTAGCAGCAGTCGCCGCGGCGCTCTCAGCGCTCTCGGTGCTCATGGTGTCCGCGCTCAAGGCTTAATGACAAACAACTAACCTACCAGCCGCTGTTCTCCAGTCCCCTGAGCCCGCGCGCTGTTCTCCTGTTCGACATCGACGGCGTGATCCGCGATGTGGGAGGCAGCTACCGCAAGGCCATCGTGGAGACGGTGCATCACTACAGCGGCCAGCGGCCCAGCCCCGAGAGCATCGATGCCCTGAAGGCCGAGGGCTGCTGGAACAACGACTGGGAGGCCTCCCTGGAGTTGCTGCGCCGGCAGGGTCAGCAAGACCTCCCGGCCTTTGAGGCACTGGTAGAGGTCTTCAACAGCTTCTATTTCGGTGGTGATCCAGAGGGTGACCCAGCGGCTTGGGCGGGCTTCATCCGCAACGAGCCGTTGCTGGTGGATCCCACGTTCTTTGCCTCTCTCTCAGCGGCGGATGTGGCCTGGGGATTTGTCAGTGGCGCCGAGCCCCCCTCGGCCCGCTTCGTGCTGGAGACCCGCCTTGGCCTGAGGCAGCCGCCGCTCATCGCCATGGGGGAGGCCCCCGACAAACCGGACCCCAGCGGCTTCCTGCGGCTGGCGGGCTCCCTGGCAGCGGCAACCGTGCCGGTGGCCTACCTGGGGGACACCGTGGCTGACGTCACCACCGTGGTGCGGGCACGCCAAGAGCGCCCCGCTCAACGCTTCATCAGCCTGGCGGTGGCCCCGCCGCACCTCCAGAACAGCCCGCGCCGCGGGGCCTATGAGGAGCAGCTGCGGGCCGCCGGTGCTGATGCGGTCATCGCCAACACCACCGCTGTGTTGGCGGCGTTGGAGCAGGCGATCGCCTAGCGCTCCAAGGCCGCCGGAGCCTTGAGGGCGGCGGCGGTGAGGTTCTCGTGGCCGTGGTCGGTCACCGCCACGTCGTCCTCAATCCGAATGCCAATCCCCTTCCAGCGCGCCTCGATCTCAGGCTGCCCCTCGGGGACCGGCAGCCGATCGCTGACGTAGAGACCTGGCTCAACCGTCAGCACCATGCCGGTCTCCAGGGCCACATGGTGCTCACCCAGGCGATAGGCACCGACGTCATGGACGTCCAGGCCCAACCAATGGCCGGTGCGATGCATGTAGAGGTGCCGGTAGGCCCCCTGCTCGATGATCCCGTCCACCTCGCCCCGCAGCAGACCCAGGTCCACCAAGCCCTCCACCAGCACGCGCACGGCGGTGTCATGGACGCCTTCAGCGGTCTGCCCCGGAGCAACGACGGCCACGGCCGCCTCCTGGGCCGCGAGCACGAGGTCATAGAGGGCGCGCTGCTCGGCGCTGAAGCGGCCGTTGATTGGGAAGGTGCGGGTGATGTCTCCGTTGTAGTAGTCGTTCAGAGAGCAACCGGCGTCGATCAAGAGCAGATCGCCGTCCTTCAGCAACGCATTGTTCGCCGTGTAGTGCAGCACGCAGGCGTTGTCCCCACCGGCGACGATCGAGCCGTAGGCCGGGCCGCGGGCCCCCTGCTCGAGGAAGTGCTGCTCGATCACCCCCTGAACCTGGCGCTCGTTCAGCCCTGGGCGGACCACCTGGCGGGCCAGTTCATGGGCCTCGGCGGAGATGCGGGCCGCTTCGCGCATCCGCGCGATTTCTTCGGGGCTCTTGCGCAGCCGCAGGGCATGCAGGAGCGGACAGGGCGCCACCAGGCCCAGGGCCGCCGTACCGCTGCGGGGGGCACGGTCGAGCTGACCAGCCCAGGCCTGCAGTACATGGGGCTCCACCTCGGGGTGCTTGCCCACCCGGAAGGCGATGCCTTCGGCACCGCGCAAATAATCGGCCAACCGTTCCGCCAGCTCCTCGCGGGGGTGGGCCAGGTCTGCGCCAAAGCGCTCCACGGCCCCCTCACAGCCCCACCGGAAGCCCATCCAGACCTCGGCGCTGGGTTCCTTGGGCTGCACAAAGAGAACAAACCGCTCCCCCTCGGGCCGATGGGGCAGAAACAGCGCAACCGCGTCGGGCTCATCGAAACCCGTCAGGTACCAGAAGTCACTGTTCTGGCGAAAAGGCCACTCGCAGTCGGCGTGATGCGTCACCAGCGGAGCCGCGGGAATCACCGCAGCAGCGCCGCCAAGGGCCTGAAAGAAACGAGCACGGCGCTGGGCAAAGACGTCCGGAGCGAGCGACATGGAAGCGAGCGGTGCTGAGCGCGACGATGGCACAACCGCTTCAATACGTGGCGACCAGGCCCCTGCCCTTGCCTCAGCCCTCCACCGCTGAACGCTGCGCCCTGTTGCTCTCGCAATGGCGGGGAGACCTGCGCCTGAGCGATCGGGAGCGCTCGGTGCTGGAGCCGGAGCTGCGCACCCTGGATCAACAGTTGCTGGCGCTGAAGCAGCGGCGGCTGCGGGTGGCGGTCTTTGGCCGGGTGGGCGTGGGCAAATCCAGCCTGCTGAATGCCCTGCTGGAGAAGCCGGCCTTCGCCACGGACGTGGCCCACGGCTGCACCCGCAAGCAGCAGCGCGAGACCTGGGGGGTCCAGGTGCCCGATCTCAGCCAGATCGAGCTGGTGGACACCCCGGGCATTGATGAGATTGCCGCCCGGGCCCGCCATCGCCTGGCGGCCCGGGTCGCCCTGGGGGCCGACCTGGTCCTGCTGGTGCTCGACAGCGACCTGACGACCCCGGAGGCCGAGGCGATCGAGCAGCTACTGGGCGCCGGGAAACCGCTGCTGCTGGTGCTCAATCGCATCGACAACTGGCCGAGCGGCGAGCGCTCGGCGCTGATCGAGAGCATCCGCTCGCGCCTCCCCCGCCAGGCGCAGCACCTGGAGATCCTGCCGGTGGCCGCCGCCCCGCGGCGGGCGGTGCTGCTGGAGGGGGGCCGCGTGCGCAGCGAACCCCAGCCAGCGCAGATCGCACCACTGCGCAGGGCCCTGCTGGAGCTGCTCCAGGACCAGGGCTCCCTGCTGCTGGGCCTCAATGGACTGCGGGCGGCGGATCGTTTCAGCCAGAGCCTGCATGCCTGGCGCCTGAAACGCGGCAAGGCCGCCGCCCAAGGGCTGATCGGCCGCTATGCGGCGATGAAAGCCACCGGCGTCGCCGCCAATCCGCTGCTGCTGCTGGATCTCGCCGGCGGCTTTGCGATCGACACCGCCCTGGTGCTGCAGCTCTGCAAGCTCTACGACCTGGAGATGAGCAGCAGCGGCGCCCGGGCCCTGTTGACGCGACTCTCGGCGCAAAACGCCCTGCTGGGGGGAACCCAACTGGGCATCCAACTGCTGCTCGGGGGACTGCGGCAGGTGCTGCTGCTGGCCGCCCCCCTGAGTGGCGGCTTGAGCCTGGCGCCGGCGGCTCCGGTGGCCATGGCCCAGGCGGCCCTGGCCGTCTACAGCACCCGCCTGACCGGACGCCTGGCGGCGGCGGAGCTACTGCGCAGCGCCCAGCGGGGGCGCTTTCGGCCCGCCTCGCTGCTGCGGCGCCTGGCCGGCCAAGACCCCCAGGTGCGTGACTGGCTGCAGCAGTGGCAGCGCATGGGTGGAGGCCCCATCCCCTCGGGCCAGCTGTTGCCGTGAGCAGCCGCGAACTGGCCCTGTTCGGCACCAGCGCCGACCCTCCGACCGAAGGGCATCAGGCCCTGCTGCTTGGCCTGGCCCAGCGCTACGGCCAGGTGGCGGCCTGGGCCAGCGACAACCCCTTCAAGCAGCACGGGGCACCGCTGGAGCTCCGCGCCCAGCTCCTGGGGACCTTGATCGAGAGCCTGGGCAACGACCAGGTGCAGCTGGCGCAGGACCTCAGCAGTCCCAAAGCGATCGAGACCCTCGATCGCGCCGCCATCCGCTGGCCGGATCGGCAGCTGGTGTTTGTCGTCGGGGGCGATCTCGCCGCTCAAATCCCCAGTTGGTATCGGGCGGCAGATCTGCTGCAGCGCTGCCGCCTGACGGTGGTGCCGCGCCAGGGCCACCCGATGGCGGCAGGTGCCCTGGAGAGGCTGCGGGATCTGGGGGCCCAAGTGGAGCTGCTGGAGCTGCCTGTGCCAGCAACCGCCAGCTCAGCCATTCGCGGCGGGCAAGAGAACAGCTCGATTCCCGAAGTGCTCTGGCCCGAACTGCTCAAGCACAATCTCTATGGCCTCACCTCCAAGCTCGCCCCCTAATGCGCGTCGCCCTGGCCCAGATCAATCCCCTGGTGGGGGACCTGAGCGGCAACGGGGCTCAACTGCTTGAGGCCTGCCGCCACGCCGCAGAGGGCGGTGCCGACCTGGTGGTCTCATCAGAACTGGCGCTCTGGGGCTACCCCCCGCGGGACCTGCTGCTGCGCCCGTCCCTGCGGCACAAACAAGACGCGGTGCTGGACGGGCTAGCCCGTGACCTGCCAACCGGCCAGAGCCTCTTGCTGGGGGTGAGTGAGACGGTCAGCGATGGCCAGCAGCCCGATCTGTTCAACAGCGTGGCCCTGGTGGAGAAGGGCGCCTGGCGGATCGTGGCCCGCAAACGTCTGCTCCCCAGCTACGACGTCTTCGATGAACGGCGTTACTTCCGCCCGGCCGAAGAGCCCTGCCTGCTGGAGCTCGAGCGGAAGGGACGCCGCTGGCGCCTGGGCCTGACCATCTGCGAGGACCTCTGGGTGGAGGAGCAGCTCCACAGCCAACGGCTCCTGGGGGGCGATCCCGTGGGGGACTTGGCGGCGCTGAAGCCTGACCTGCTGATCAATCTCTCGGCCTCCCCCTTCGGCCAAGGCAAACCGCAACTCAGGCGAGAGCTGGCCAAGAGTGCCGCCCAGCGCCTGGGGGCTCCCGTGCTCTACGTCAACCAGGCGGGAGGCAATGACGAGCTGATCTTCGATGGCGGGAGTTTCGCCACCACAGCAAACGGCGAGGTGGCCGCTCAGCTGGCGTTTGGGAAAGCGGATCTGGCCTGCTGGACACTCGGCAACGCCACCGCTGCAGCACCGATCCCCTGCGACGAAGAACTGCTGCTGAGGGCCCTGGTGCTGGGGGTACGGGACTACGCGCGCAAATGCGGCTTCGGCAAAGCGCTGCTTGGACTGAGCGGCGGCATCGATTCCGCCCTGGTGGCGGTGCTGGCGGCGGCGGCCCTGGGCGCCAAGCAGGTGCAGGCGCTGCTGATGCCCTCCCCCTGGAGTTCAGAGGGCTCCATCAACGACTCCCTGGAGCTCGCCAATCGCCTAGGGATCAGCACCCAGACGGTGCCGATCGAGGGCTTGATGGGTGGATTCGATGCCGCCTTGATCGCTCCCTTGGGGGGCACGCCGGCGGGGGTGACGGCGGAAAACCTGCAATCCCGCATCCGGGGCACCCTGTTGATGGCGGTGGCCAACCAACAGGGACAGCTGCTGCTCACCACCGGCAACAAGAGCGAGCTGGCCGTGGGCTACTGCACCCTCTACGGCGACATGAATGGGGGTCTGGCGGTGATCGGTGACCTCTACAAGTCAACGGTCTTTCACCTCTGCGACTGGATTGATTCCGAGGCCGCACAAGCGGTGCGCCAGGAGCTGGGCCTACCGGCGGAGGGGGAATTGATCGGCTCCGCCATTCGCACCAAGCCCCCCAGTGCCGAGTTGCGCCCCGATCAAAAAGACAGCGACTCCCTGCCGGATTACGCCGTGCTGGATCCGCTGCTGAAGGCCCTGCTGGAGGAGCACCAAAGCCCCGAGGAGTTGGCCCAGCAGGGAACCGACCCAGCCCTGGCCGAGCGGGTGATGGGGCTGCTGCGCCGGGCGGAGTTCAAGCGACGCCAGGCCCCGCCGGTGCTCAAGCTCAGCCAGCGGGCCTTCGGCAGCGGTTGGCGAATGCCCATCGCAGCTGCCGCTCAGTAGCCAGAGGGGCCTGAGCTCGCCATCTTGGAGGTGATCGAAGGTCTGCCATGGCCGGCTCCATCGCACCGATCGCCAGCATCGGCGTGCCACGGGAAATCAAGCCCGATGAGCAGCGGGTCGCGCTAACGCCCGATGCCGTGCGCGAGCTGGTGAGCCATGGCCTCTCGGTGCGGGTGGAGCACCGGGCCGGCGCCGGCGCTGGCATTGAGGACGCGGCCTATGTCGCCGCTGGGGCGGAACTGGTCAGCCGCGAGGAGGCCTGGGGGGCGCACCTAGTCGTGAAGGTCAAGGAACCCCAGACAGAGGAATTCCCCTTTCTGCGCGCTGATCAGGTGCTCTTCACCTACCTGCACCTCGCCGCCTACCCCGCCGTCGGCGAAGCCCTGATCGAGGCCGGCACCACCGCCATCGCCTACGAGACGGTTCAGCTCTCCGACGGCAGCCTGCCGCTGCTGGCGCCCATGAGCGAGATCGCCGGCCGGCTCGCCGCCCAGGTGGGAGCCCATCTGCTGGAGAAACCCCACGGCGGACGCGGCGTTCTCATGGGCGGCTGCACCGGGGTGCGGCCGGCCCGAGTGGTGGTCCTGGGGGCCGGCAGTGTCGGCTGGAACGCCGCCCGGGTCGCCGCCGCGATGGATGCGGAGGTGCTGCTGCTCGATCTCTCCCCCGAGAGACTGCGGCAACTGGAGCCGGCACGCCAAGGGCGGATGGTGAGCCTGGTCAGCAGCGTTGGCCGCCTGGAGCGGTTGATCCCGAGCGCCGACCTGGTCATCGGCGCGGTGCTGCGTCCGGGCGATCGCGCCCCGACCCTCGTGAGCGAAGAGCTGGTGAAGCAGATGCAACCGGGTTCCGTGATCGTCGATGTCGCCATCGACCAGGGGGGCTGCATCGCCACCAGCCGGGAGACGACCCACACCGATCCGGTGGTGACCATCCATGGCGTGCAGCACTACGCCGTCGGCAACATGCCCGGCGCCGTGCCCTACACCTCCACCGAAGCCCTGGTCAGCGTCACCCTGCCCTACATCCTGGCGATCGCCGGTCGGGGCCTGATCGAAGCGGTCACCGACCGGCCCGAACTGGTCTCAGGCCTGAACACCGTCGGCGGCTCCGTCTGCCATCCCGGCGTGGCCAAAGCCCTGGGAGTAGGCAACCGTCACCCGATGGCCTGCCTGAACTAGGCCTCGGATTCCCAAACTCTCTATTGCTCTCTCCTGGAAGGAGAGATGTCCCTATTTGGGGCTATCGAGATGGCTTGAACCAAGGCAACACTGACATCAACCCCGAAAGGGGGGGTGCCTGAAATCCGACCCCCCGCACTTCTTTTGGATCGGGGGGTTTTTCATAGGACAGCACCGGAGTGAGAAACGCGCTTCAACGGCTGCCTTCCCGATTCACCAAGCAACAAAAAGCCCCCTCTTGCGAGGGGGCTTCTGGTTCAACCGAGATTGAACCGTTTGGTTTGAGGATCAACCTCAGCCGATGGCAGGTGCGGTCAGAGCCACGGGGGTGGACTCAGCAGCAGCCAGGTCGAGGGGGAAGTTGTGAGCGTTGCGCTCGTGCATCACTTCCATAC